>JANLZT010000445.1:0-3279 GCA_031366465.1 Betaproteobacteria bacterium
GGAAGCCCAGCAGCGTGTGCGGTGCTTGTCTTGCCCCGGCCGGTGGTCCGCCCGACCAATTGCCAGTTGGCTGCGCGGTAGCACGTTCCCTTGTGACGGGGGCTCTCGACGAAGGTCTCCAGCAGCACCGGCGCGAAGCCATAGCGCTGCTGCCAGTCTTGGGGCAGGCGCCGCGCCGCCATGCCCAGCACCTTGGAGGCGAGGCCTGGGCTGTTCACCCATGGCAGGATCAGGAATCGCGTGTTGTTGACCACCCGGTGCAGCCGGCAGCGTCGCTGCGCGTCGGTCCAGCCGACATAGCACTCACGGTCGGCCAGCTTCCATGCCGCGGCCGCGAAGCTGATCACGGTGGCCAAGATAGTTGACGCCGGCCACCGCGGTTAAAAAGTGAGCGGGTGGTCATCGGACACTGCGCACCTGCACTTCGACAACTGCCCCACAGCAACGGGTCGCGCCTGTCGCGATGGCCAGGGCGCTCAGCGCGCAGGCGATACAGTTCTGTGCCGACCAGGCCGTGCAAATCCTCGGCGGCATGGGGTTCACGCGCCGAACCAAGAGCGACGGCCTCTACCGCGCAGTCAGGGCGATGATGATCGGCGGCGGTTCGCAAGAAAACATCAAGGACTTGGCCGCGCGCCAGTTGGGGATCCGATGACTGAAGACCTTCTCGCCGAATACCGGGCCTTGGCCGACTTCTGCGCCGCGCTGTCGCCTGACGACTGGCGCCGCGTCAGCGCGTTCTACGGCTGGACACCCTGGGACGAAATCGCGCACCTGCTGTACTTTGATGAAACGGCCTTGGTCTCGGCCACCAACCCCCAGCGGTTTGCGCGTGAGGCCGCCGAACTGACTGCCCGCGTGGCGGCCGGCGAGGAGATCAGCGCCATCGCTCGCGGCCAGTACGGCACGCTGGACGGGGCGGCATTGCTGGGGCGCTGGCGCGAGACGCATGAGACCTTGGTCGATGCACTTGCGGCGCTGGACCCCAAGGCGCGTCTGGCTTGGTACGGCCCGCCAATGAGCGCCCGATCATTCGCCAGCGCGCGGCTGATGGAGACCTGGGCGCACGGCCAGGACGTCTGGGACGTGATGCGGCGCCAGCGTCCGTCCAGCGCACGCTTAAAGCACATCGCGCACATCGGCGTCGGCACATTCGGTTGGACCTTCATCAACCGCGGCCTGGCGGTCCCTGGCGTGCAGCCCCACATCGCGCTGTCGGCGCCAGACGGCAGCACCTGGACCTGGGGTGACCCCGCCAGCGACCACCGTGTGCAAGGCAGTGCCGACGACTTTTGCCTCGTCGTCACGCAGCGCCGCAATGTGCTGGACACCGCGCTGGCCTGCACGCCGGGCCCGATGGTGGCGTGGATGGGCATGGCCCAGTGTTTTGCTGGGGCACCCGCAGACGGCCCGGCGCCCGGTGTGCGCCGCGTGGAGCTCGCACCGGAATGACCGGCAAGCCGCTGGCGCTGGCGCAGCGCGCCACGCTGGCGCCGCTCTTGGCCGGACGTTGGCGTGATCGCGACGCGGTTCAAGCCACATTGGCCGACCCGTGGTTCGCCAATCTCTACTTGTTTCGCAAAGCGCACGACTGGCGCTGGCTGGACGGCGACTGGCCTTGCATCGGCGGCCATGCCTACGACGGCACCCGGCTGCTGCTGCCGCTGTTCGACCTGCAAGACGCGCCGCTGGACACACTGCGCCGTCGGCTGCAAGGTCATGATGCCTTCGGGCCACTGTCGGCCGCACAGGCCGGCTGCCTCGACCCAGCCGCTTGGCGCTTGACGCGCAGCCGAGACGACGCCGACTACGTCTACCCGGCCGACAACTTTCGCCACTACCGCGGCCGCTTGCTGCAGAAGAAGCGCAACCTGATGAAGCAGTTGCTGGCCGAGCATGCGGTCGAAGTGGTGCACTACACACCGGCGTTGTCGGCCGAAGCCGGGCAGGTTTTGACCGGCTGGATGGATGACAAGGAACACGCGCCCGGAGATACCGACGACGGCCCCTGCCGCGAGGCGCTGGCGATGGCCGACCTGCTGAGTCTGGAGGGCACGCTTTACCGCATTGACGGCCGCTGTGCGGGCTTCTTGTTGGCCGAATCCATTCGCCCCGGCGTGATGGTGATGCGCTTCGCCAAGGGGCTGCACGCCTTCAAGGGCCTGTATCAGCAGATGTTCCACCAGTTCTGCACTGCGCGGCCGGCGTTGCAGTGGTTGAACTTCGAACAGGACATGGGCCGGCCAAATTTCCGCCAGACCAAGCTGTCATATGCGCCGAGTGCGCTGCTCGACAAGGTCCGCGCCGTACCGCGCTGACGTGTCCGCCGCCGGCCACCATTGGGTCGGCACCCAGCCTCGGGTCAAAGGCGGATCGGTGCCAGGTGCCACCGGCTCAGGGTGCGGACTTCACAGCGCCAGGCGATGCGATTGCAAGGCCAGCAGGCCGTCAAAGATCAGCGAGTCGATCAGTTCGTGCTCGACTGGCAACCAGGGCGCCACCTTCCAGCCCGCGCCACCGGTCATCAGGGTCAAGGGTGTTGAGCCGCTGCGTTGCGCCAGGTGGCGGTGCATTCTTTCCATCGCGCCGGTGATCGCATAGGTACCGCCGCTGGTGAGGCCGTCGCTGGTGTTGGTCGGGAAGTCGCGGACCTCGCCGGTTGGCACCCGCAGGCCCGCCGTGCCGCCCTCCAGTGCGCGCAGCATGATGCCGTGGCCGGGCAGGATCAACCCGCCCAGAAACCGGCCTTCGGCATCCAAGGCGTCAACGGTGACGGCGGTGCCGACCATCACCACCAGCACCGGTCTGGCCGGGCCCCTGGCCAGCACATGGTGGCGGGCGCCAATCTGGGCCACAAAGCGGTCGCATCCCAGGCGCCCGGGGTGGTCATAGCCATTGGTGACGCCTGCCGCCGCCGCGCTGCTGACCACCCAGCGCGGCGAGATGTCCCACAGCTCAAGCTGCTCGTCGACCCGGCGGCGCACCGCGTCGCCGGCCACATTGCAGCCCAGGATGGAGCCAGGCGATGCCAGGCGCTGCCATTCGGCGTCGGCCAGGCTGTCGATGTTCTCCAAGAACACCGCGCCTTGGGCCAACACGGCGGCGCCCGGCTGGGGCGATGCGTATTGGGCCCACTTCAGGCGGGTATTGCCGATGTCGATCGCAAAGAAGCTCATGTTGCGCACTCGCTGCCTGGGCGGTGGAGGGGGGTGAACAGGGGCGGGCCGCTGAGGCGCACCGGGTGTGGCTGGCTAGTGTTGCATGCGTTGCCTGCGATGT
>JANLZT010000456.1:0-2387 GCA_031366465.1 Betaproteobacteria bacterium
TCGCCGTGGGCATCGGGCAACTCGGCCACCAGTTGCAGGTCGGCCTTGTCAAGCGCGGCACCCTCAGCCAGCCGGGCCGACCATTGGGCCAGACCGGGATAGGGCATCTGCAGCAGATTGGCCTGCACATCGGGGTGGCCCATGATGCGGACAAAGGCCGCTGCGTCGCCGGGTTGGGCGCGGCGGATCCTGAGGGCGGCGGGGGGCATCATCGGCGTCATGGGCAGCTCGGCAATGGATTGGCGCAGGCGCTGCGCGGGGCCCCATGTTGCAGTGCGCGCCGGCGGGGCGTCAACGCTCGGCGGGCTGCCAGCAGCGTGGCGGACAATGCGCGCCCTTGCCCCCCAAAGAAGAGCCCGCCATGAGCATGAAGAAGACCGACCTCGTCCGCCAACTGGAAAGCAAGATCGAGGGGCAGCGCGCGCGCTCGGCCACGCCCGGCCGTTTTGGCGGCGGCACGGCCGCGCCACTGGACCGCAAGGAGCAGCGCAAGCTGGACGCCGCCGCCGGCCTGGTGCCCTTTGCCTGCAAGCTGCCCGCCACCCTGACCGAGCAACTGCGCGGCCGCGCTGCCGCCCATGCGGGTGGCATCAACGGCCTGGTGGCCGAGCTGCTGGCCCGCGCCTTGAAGGCCTGATCAAGCCCGCTCGGCCACCCAGGCCGCCACGCCGGCCAGGGCCTTGGGCAGGCCGCTGGGGTCGGTGCCACCGGCCATCGCCAGATCAGGCTTGCCGCCGCCCTTGCCGCCCACTTGCTGGGCCACAAAATTGACCAGCTCACCGGCCTTGAGCCGGCTGCCGGCGCGCGCCAGCACATCGGCGGTGATGCCGGCGGCCAGTTGCACCTTGCCGCCATCGACCACCGCCAACACGATGGCCGCGCTCTTGAGCTTGTCTTTGAGCTTGTCCAGGGTCTCGCGCAGGGTCTTGGCATCGGCGCCCTTGAGCATCGCTGCCAGCACCTTGATGCCGGCCACGTCCACGGCTTGCGCCATCAGCTCGTCGCCCTGGGCGCTGGCCAGTTTGCCCTTGAGTGCGGCGACTTCTTTCTCCAGCGCCCGCACCTGGTCGAGCACCGCGCCGAGTCGGGCAGGCAGCTCGGCCGAGGTGGACTTCAGCGCGCCTGAGACGCTGCCGACGGTGGCTTCGAGCGACTGCAGATAGGCCAGCGCGTTGTCGCCGGTCAGCGCCTCGACCCGGCGTATGCCGGCGGCCACACCGCTCTCGGCGACGATCTTGAACAGGCCGATGTCACCGGTGCGCTGCACATGGGTGCCGCCGCACAGCTCCTTGCTGCTGCCGATGGACAGCACCCGCACCGACTCACCGTACTTCTCGCCAAACAGCATCATCGCGCCGCTGTTTTGGGCGTCGTCCAGCGCCATCACCTGGGCTTGCGTGGCGCTGTTGGCCAGCAGCTCGGCATTGACGAGGGCCTCGACCCGGCGGATCTGCACGTCGGTGACCGGCGCGTTGTGGGCAAAGTCAAAGCGCGTGCGCTCGGCGTTGACCAAGGACCCCTTCTGCTGCACATGGCCGCCCAGCACCTCGCGCAGGGCCTTGTGCATCAAATGGGTGGCGCTGTGGTTGCGCACGGTGCGGGCACGCCGCCCGGCATCGACCTTGGCGGCCAGGCTGTCGCCGACTGACAAGCTGCCTTCGACCACCCGGCCCTGGTGGCCGAACACATCGGCCTGGATCCTGGTGGTGTCGTCGATCAGCATCCGGGCCGCGCCGTTGCGCAGCTCGCCGACATCCCCCACCTGGCCGCCGCTCTCGGCATAAAACGGCGTGTGGTCCAGCACCACCACGCAGTCATCGCCGGCCTTGACGCTGGGCACCGCCGCGCCATCGACATACAGCGCGGTGACCTTGGACGTCTCGCATTGCAGGTGCTCGTAGCCGTGGAAGGTGGTGGGCTCACCGCTATAGCTCAGGCCCGCCGCCATCTTGAATTTGGCCGAGGCCCGGGCCTGCTCGCGCTGGCGGGTCATCGCGACATTGAAGCCGGCCACGTCGACCGTGACGCCGCGCTCGCGGCAGACGTCACCGGTCAGGTCCACGGGGAAGCCGAAGGTGTCGTGCAGCTTGAAGGCGGTGTCGCCGTCGATGACCTGGGTGCCCGCCTTGTCCATGGTCGCGAGCGCTGACTCCAGGATCTCCATGCCGTGGTGGATGGTCTGGAAGAAGCGCTCCTCCTCGGCCTTGAGCACCTCGGTGACGCGCATTGCGGCACGCCGCAGCTCAGGATAGGCATCGCCCATCTCGTCGGCCAATGGCGCGACCAGGGTGTGAAAGAAGGGCTTGCGCGCACCCAGCTTGTAGCCATGGCGGATGGCGCGGCGGGCGATGCGGCGCAGCACATAGCCGCGGCCCTCGTTGCCGGGG
>JANLZT010000476.1:0-5330 GCA_031366465.1 Betaproteobacteria bacterium
GCCCGGCGTTGACCCAGCGCAATGCGTGGCGGCGGAGGCTGGCTGACAGTTGCGCATGCCCGGCCCTGCCTGCCTGACGCCCCAAGACCTGGCACCCACCGCCACCCGGGGCAGCGCTGCCCGCCCTGCTGGTCACGGCACCCACGGCACCCACGGCACCCGCGACGCCCTGAGCGGGCCGTTTGCCGGCGCCGACCCCGCAGCAGCGGCTTGGGCCGCCTTGTTGGGTGCCGCCCCACTCGATGCCGCTGAGTTGCGCGCGCTGAGCGAGCTGGCCCGCAGCCGCCGGGTGGCGGCCGGTGATCGCCTGCTTGGCCGCCAGCAGACCGCCCAATCCCTGGTGGCGCTGCAGCACGGCGAGGTGGCGCTGGGCCTGCGCAGCGCCGACGGCAGCCTGCAGATCGAGCGCATCGTGCGCGGCCCGGCCTGGCTGGACCTGGGCTCGGCCTGGCTGGCGGGCCCGCATGCGATGGACGCGCAAGCCCAGGGGCCGGCGCAGTTGCTGGAATGGCCTTGCGCCGCGCTGGCGCTGCGCCTGGCCAGCCTGCCCGGCCTGGCGCAACGGCTGATCGTGCAACTGGCGGCCGAGGTGCAGGCGCTGGCGGGCAACACCCATGAGCTGATGCACAAGGACGCGCCGGCCCGCCTGGCGCAATGGCTGCACCAGCGCTGCGAGCCGCTGCCGGGCCAGGCCGGCCAGGCGCTGGTTCTGCTGCGCGACCGCAAGCGCAACCTGGCCGCGCAACTGGCCTTCACGCCCGAGACCCTGTCGCGGCTGATGCGCAGCTTCAGCGGCCAGGGCGTGATCGAGGTGGCCGGCTACCGCGTCAAGGTGCTGGACCCGGCGGCGCTGGCCCGGCTGGCGCAGGGCTGAGCTGGCGGCTGGCGCGGCTCAGCCGGCTGGCGCGGCGGCGCATTGCAGCAACTGCGCCACCACCGCCAGCGCGATCAGTTCGGGCTGCTTGCCGGCAATGCCCGGCAGGCCGATCGGGCAGGTCAGCCGCGCCAGGGCCTGGGCCGGCAGGCCGGCTTGCTCGAAGCGATGCAGAAACCGGGCCCGCTTGGTGGCCGACCCGATCAGGCCGAGAAAGCCGAAGTCGCCGCGCCGCAGGACGGCCTCGGTGATCGCCAGGTCCAGCGCGTGGCTGTGGGTCAGCACCAAGTAGAAGCAGCCGGCGGGGGCCGTGCGCACCTCGGCCTGCACGGGCTCGACACACAGGCGCTCGATGTGGGGCGCGCCGGGGGTGGCCGGGAATTCAACGTCGCGCTCGTCGATCCATTGCACCCGGCAGGGCAGGCCTTGCAGCAGGTGGACGATGGCGCGGCCGACATGGCCGGCGCCGTAGAGCTGCAGCGTGAACAGCGGCTTGAGGGCCGGCCAATCGGCGAGTGAGGCGGCAGTCAGGGGGCCGGTGCGCAGCGTCACCGTGCCGCCGCAGCATTGGCCCAGGGCCGGGCCGAGGGGGTAGTGCTGCTCGGTGGCGGTGATGAGGCCGGCCGCCAACTGGTGCCGGGCCTGGGCGATGGCCTTCCATTCGAGGTGCCCACCGCCGATGGTGCCGGCCACCGCGTCCATGGCCACCAGCATGCGGGTGCCGGTCTCGCGCGGCACCGATCCGCGGTGGCCCACCACCTGCACCAGCATCGTCGGCCGGCCGGCGGCCAGCCAGGTTTGGGCCTGCGCACAGGTCGCGTCGATCACGGGCCAGGTGGGCAGGGCTGCAAGGCCGCCGCCGCGCGCACCGCGTCGATGGCATCCAGCACCGCCTCGGGCGTGGCCGGGGCCCGCAGCGGCGGGTCCACGCGGTGGCCGGCCACGGCCGAGACCGCGTCGCGCAGCGCCAGCAACACCGAGAAGGCCAGCAGCAGCGGCGGCTCGCCCACCGCCTTGCTGCGGTGGATGGTGTCAGCCGGGTGATTGGCCGAGTTGGGCGCGTCATACAGCCGCACCTCGAACTGGGCCGGGCAATCATTGGCGGTGGGGATCTTGTAGGTGCTGGGCGCATGCGTCATCAGCTTGCCGGCGTTTTTGGACCCATCGTCAGGCTGCCACCACAGCTCTTCCATCGTCAACCAGCCCATGCCCTGGATGAAGGCGCCCTCGATCTGGCCGATGTCGATGGCCGGGTTGAGCGACTGGCCCACATCGTGCAGCAGGTCGGCGCGCAAGACCTTGTGCTCGCCGGTGAGGCTGTCGATCACCACCTCGCTGCAGGCCGCGCCGTAGGCAAAGTAGAAAAAGGGTTTGCCCTGCAGGCGCGCGCGGTCCCAGTGCAGGCCGGGGGTGGCGTAGTAGCCGTCGCTCCACAACTGCAGGCGGGCCTGGTAGGCCTGCAGCACCAGGGCCTTGAAGCCGATGCGCTGGCCGCCGGCCGCCACCTGGCCGTTGGCAAAGCCCACCGTGGCCGCGTCCAGGCCCTGCTGGGCGGCCCAGAAGCCGGCCAGGCGCTCGCGAATCGTGCGGGCGGCGTCCTGCGCCGCCTTGCCGTTCAAATCGGCACCGGTGGACGCGGCCGTGGCCGAGCTGTTGGCCACCTTCTGGGTGTCGGTGGCCGTCACCCGCACCTGGTCAAAGTCCAGGCCCAGCTCATGGGCCACCACCTGCGCCACCTTGGTGTTGAGGCCCTGGCCCATCTCGGTGCCGCCGTGGTTGACCAGCACCGAGCCGTCGGCATACACATGCACCAACGCCCCGGCCTGGTTGAGGTGGGCGAGGTTGAAGGAGATGCCGAACTTCACCGGCGTCAGCGCCAGGCCGCGCTTGAGCACAGCGCTGCCGGCGTTGTAGGTGGCGATCTCGGCGCGCCGCTCGGCATAACGGCATTGCTGGGCGAGCTGGTCCACCAGCGGGCCGATGATGTTGTCGTCCACCACCTGGCCATAGGGCGTGATGTTGCGGTCCTGGGTGCCGTAGAAGTTGGCCCGCCGCACCGCCAGTGGGTCCAGCCGCAAGCGGCGCGCCACGCTGTCGAGGATCAGCTCGATGGCCAGCGCGCCCTGCGGCCCGCCAAAGCCGCGGAAGGCGGTGTTGCTCTGGGTGTTGGTCTTGGCGCAATAGCCGTGCATGGCCACGTCGGGCAGCCAATAGGCATTGTCGAAGTGGCAGAGTGCGCGCGTCATCACCGGCGGCGACAGGTCGGCCGAATGGCCGGCGTTGGCCACCAGATCGACGCTCACGCCCAGGATGCGGCCGGCGTCGTCGTGGCCGACGTCCCACTTGAAGTCAAAGCCGTGGCGGCGGCCGGTGACAGCGAAGTCGTCATCGCGGTCGGGCCGCAGCTTGACCGGGCGCTGCAGCTTTTGCGCGGCCAGCGCGGCGACGCAGGCAAACAGTGCGCTCTGGCTCTCCTTGCCACCAAAGCCGCCGCCCATGCGCCGGCAAACCACCTGCACCCGGTGCGAGGCCAGGCCCAGCGCCATGGCCACCAGGTGCTGCATCTCGCTAGGGTGCTGGGTGCTGCAGTGCACCAGCAGGCCGCCGTCCTCTTGCGGGATGGCGTAGCTGATCTGGCCCTCCAGGTAGAACTGCTCCTGCCCACCCAGGCTGAAGCTGCCCTGCCAGCGCTGCGGCGCGGCGGCCAGCGCGGCGCTGGCATCGCCGCGTGCCAGGTGCATCGGCGGCACCACGTACTGCTGCGCCGCGTGGGCCTGCAGCGCGGTCAGCAGCGCCGGCAGGGCTTCGATCTGCAGGGCTTGTGGGGCCAGCGCTGCAGCGCGGCGGGCGGCGTCGCGGCTGCTGGCGATCACCGCAAACACCGGCTGGCCGACATGGCGCAGCAGGCCGTCGGCCAGGATCGGGTCGTCTTGCAGGATCGGCCCGCAGTCATTGGGGCCGGGGATGTCGGCGGCGCTGTAGACCGCCACCACGCCGGGCTGGGCCCGCAGCAGCGCCAGATCAATGCCCAGCAGCCGGCCATGCGCCACCGGCGACAGGCCGAGCGCGGCATGCAGGGTGCCGGCCAACTCGGGCAGGTCATCGATGTAGGGCGCGGCGCCGGCCACATGCAGATGGGCTGATTCATGCGGGCGGCGGATGCCGACGCGGGCGCCGGCTTGCTGGCGGGCGGCTTCGTCAGCCTGGGGCGCAGGGCTGTGCAGAAAGGCTTCGACCGGCTGGTTCATGGCACGCTCCAGACCGAGGTTTGGGACGCCGGCAGCGGCGCATCCGGGCGCGTCTCCAGCCAGAAGCGCTGGACCAGGTTGCGGGCCGCGCGGCGGCGGTAGTGGGCCGAGGCGCGCAGGTCGGACAGCGGCTGGAAATCGTCGTCCAGCGCGGCCATCGCGGCTTGGGCATGGGCTTCAGACCAGGGTTTACCTCGCAGCGCGGCCTCCGCCCCGGCGGCCCGCTTGACGATGCCGGCCAGGCCGCCAAAGGCCAGCCGCACGTCCGCCACCGTGCCGCCTTGCAGCCGCAGCCAGAAGCCGGCGGCCAGGCCCGAGATGTCGCAGTCATGGCGCTTACTGAGCTTATAGACGCTCAGCAACTCGCCCGGCTGCGGCAGCGGCACCTGCAGGGCCTGCACAAACTCACCCGGCGCCAACTGGTTTTTCATGTAGCCCAGGTAGAAGTCCTGCAGCGGCATCGCCCGGGTCAGCGGCCCGTGGCGCAGCAGGATGCGGGCGCCGAGTGCGATCAGCACCGGCGCGCAGTCGCCGATCGGTGAGCCATTGGCGATATTGCCGCCCAGCGTGCCGGCCTCGCGAATGGGCAGGCTGGCGAAGCGCCGGCCCATGTCGCGGGCAGCCGGCCAATGGCGGGCCAGCGCGGCCCAGGCGGCTTCCAGCGACGCGCCGGCGCCGATCTGCAACTGGCCGTCGGCCTCGTGGATGGCTTTCAGCCCAGCCACCTCGCCCAGGTAGACGATCTCGCCCAGCGCACGGAACTGCTTGTTCACCCACAGCGCTATGTCGGTGCAACCGGCCAGCAAGCGGGCCTGCGGCTTGGCTGCGCACAGGCTGGCCAGCGCGTCCAGCGTGCGCGGTGCGTGCAAGGGCGCTGCAGCCTCGGCATAGACCAGCGCCGCATCGCCCTGCAGCGCCTGCAGTTGCGCGGCCATCGCCGCCGTGGCCAGCGGCTGGGCCGGCAGGCTGAACATCTGCTGGCCGGCGTCCAGGATCGGCCGGTAGCCAGTGCAGCGGCACAGATTGCCCGACAGATCGTCGGCGATTTGCTGCCTGCCGGGTGGCGGCGCAGCGGCGCCGGCTGCGGCGTGGCGCTCGGCGCAGGCCGCCAGCGACATCACAAAGCCGGGCGTGCAGAAGCCGCATTGCGAGCCATGGCAGGCCACCATCGCCTGCTGGGCCGGGTGGCTGCCGCCCAGGCTTTCCAC
>JANLZT010000477.1:0-1547 GCA_031366465.1 Betaproteobacteria bacterium
CGCCTTGGCGCTGCCGAAGGGCGCCTCGATGCCCAGCATGTCCTTGGTGATCACGCCCATTTCGTAGAGCTCCATCACCGCGCCGATGGTGGCGCCGAAGGTGATCGGGTCCATGCCCTGCTCGTTGCAGATGGTGTTGGCGTACTGCAGCGCTTCCAGGTCGTTCACGCCGTTGGCGGCACCCAGGGCCCAGGCGGCTTCGTACTCCAGGCCGCCGGTCGCCCCCCAGTACTGCGGCTTGTTGACCACGCTGAAATGGGTGGGGTCGATCTTGGAGATTCGGCCACACGCAATCGTGCAACCGAAGCAGGCCTGGTTGGTGATGAGCTGCTTCTTGCCGTCGCTGTCACGCGGGGTGGCCATGGCCTCGGCACCGATGTCCTTGGCGCCCTCGAACTGGCTGTCACGGTGATTGCGGGTGGGCAGCGCGCCGATCTCGTTGATCACGCTCATCAGCACTTGCGTGCCGTAGGTGGGCAGGCCCTGGCCGGTGACGGCGTTGTCGGCCAGGATCTTCTTCTTCTCGAAGGTGACCTTCATGAACTCCTTGGGGTTGACCAGGTTGCCCACGCCGAGGGTGCCACGCACCGCGATGGCCTTCAAGTTCTTGCTGCCCATCACCGCGCCCACGCCCGAGCGGCCGGCCGCGCGGTGCAGGTCATTGACCACCGCCGCGTAGAGCACCTGGTTCTCGCCGGCCAGGCCGATCGAGCTGATGCGCAACTGCGGGTCCTGGTGGGCTTTTTTCAGCATCGCCTCGGTCTCGAAGACGCTCTTGCCCCACAGGTGGGCGGCGTCCTTGAGCTCGGCCGTGCTGTCGCTGATCGACAAGTAAACCGGCTTGGCCGATTTGCCTTCGAAGATCACCATGTCCCAGCCGGCCATCTTGAGCTCGGCGCCCCAGTAGCCGCCCGAGTTGCTGCAGGCGATCGCGCCGGTCAGCGGCCCTTTGGTGACCACCGTGTAGCGGCCGCCAGTGCTGGCCATGGTGCCGGTGAGCGGGCCGGTGGCCCAGATGATCTTGTTCTCAGCCGACAGCGGGTCGACGGTGGCGGCCATCTCCTCGACCAGGTATTTGGTGGCCAGCCCGCGCGAGCCCAGGTAGGCCCGGGCCCAGCCCATGTTGAGCGGCTCGGACGTGACGGTGCCGGCGGTGAGGTTGACGCGGAGGATTTTTCCTGCCCAAGACATGTGATGCTCCTTTAAGCAGCGGTTGGCTGGTTGCCCAGCTTGTCGGCCCAGGCCGCCATCTTGTCCATGCCGGTCCAGTTGGCATCGATGTAGGTGATGGCACCGGTGGGGCAGGCTTCGGCGCAGGCCGGCTCGCCGCCGCACAGATCGCACTTTTGCACCTTGCCAGTCTCTTGCACATAGTTGACGGTGCCAAACGGGCAGGCGATGGTGCAGACCTTGCAGCCCACGCAGGTGGCTTCGTTCACCACCTTGGCGCCGGTGGCCTTGTCGACCGTGATGGCCTCGACCGGGCAGGCATGCAGGCACCAGGCCTCGTCGCACTGGGTGCAGGTATAGGGCACCTTGCGGCCGGT
>JANLZT010000551.1:0-2488 GCA_031366465.1 Betaproteobacteria bacterium
TCCTCACTCACCGTGATGCCCGAGTTGGCGGCGTAGCGCAGCACCACGTTGCCAAACACCAGCACCACCATCAGCGCCAGCAGCAGCACGATGGCCCACTCCAGCAGGCGGCAGTAACGGTCGATCCAGACGGTCATCGGGGGCTCCAGCGCAGGGCAAAATCTGCGTGAGCCGAATAATGTACGAACTGGTTAGTTTTAAATATCCGGGAAAACCCGAGATCCGCTACAGCCGCACAAAGCGCACCACCATCTCGACGATGCTGGCGCGGCGGGCTGCCACCGCCGCCGGCAGGTCGGGGTCGCGCTTGAAGATCAGCGAGAAGGTGTGCTTGTTGGCGACGTTGAACACCGCCAGCGCGCTGATCGACATGTGCAGGTCCAGCGCGTCCAGGCCGCTGCGGAACACCCCCGCCTCGCAGCCGCGCTGGTAGACCTTGGCGATGGCATCGATGGCCGGCACGTTGAGGCCCTGGATGGCCTTGCTGCGGGCCATGAACTCACCGCGGTGGATGTTCTCGGTCATCACCAGGCGGGTGAAATCGGGGTGGGCCAGCTGGTAGTCCACGGTGGCGCCCACCAGCTCGCGCAGCGCCTGCTCGGGCGCCAGATCATCGAGGTGCAGGCGGGATTCGGTGTCGCGGATGCGCTGGTAGGCGTCCTCCAGCACCGCGATGTAGAGCCCCTCCTTGCTGCCGAAGTAGTAATAAATCATGCGCTTGCTGGTGCGCGTGGCGGCGGCGATCTCATCGATGCGCGCGCCGGCCAGGCCCTTGTCGGCAAACTCGCGGCTGGCCACCTCGACAATGTCGGCCATGGTGCGTGCCGGATCGTTGATGCGCGGGCCGGGCGCGTCGGGGTCGGCGGCGGCCGGCTTGGTGGCGGCGGTATCGCCCTCGCCAGCGACGCCGGCATGGGCGCCGGTCGATTTGCGGGGCCGGCCCGGAAGGCGCTTGACGACAGCCTGGTCGCCGGGCGGTGCGGTAGGTGGCAGGGTGGGCATTGCGGCGGTTGAGGCTGGGAATGTACCGGTTGGTTCATTTTCGCTCAGCTTAGCAGGCCGGGCTGCGCGAGGCCGGCCGGGCGCCGGCCGCCGCGCCGGTCAGGCCCGCATCACCGCGCTGATGCGCTCTGGCAGCTTCTCGGTCGAGACATCGACAAAGCCGGCCACCCGGGCGCCCGCCGGGTGGCGCAATTCCGAGCCCGCACCCAGCTCATTCAAGGCGGTGCAAGCCAGCCGCTGGCCGGCCACCAGCGCGGGCACATAGCGCGCTGCCGCTCATCACACCCGCTCCAGCACCAACGCAATCCCCTGGCCGACGCCGATGCACATGGTGCACAGCGCGTAGCGCCCGCCACCGCGCTGCAACTGGTTGACCGCCGTGGTGGCCAGCCGCGCCCCGCTGGCGCCCAGCGGGTGGCCCAGCGCGATGGCGCCGCCCCAAGGGTTGACGCGGGCATCGTCGTCCGCCAGGCCCAGGTCGCGCAGCACCGCCAGGCCTTGCGCGGCAAAGGCCTCGTTGAGCTCGATCACATCCATTTGCGCCAGGCTCAAACCGGTGAGTTCCAGCACCTTGCGGGTGGCCGGCGCCGGGCCAAAGCCCATGATGCGCGGCGCCACCCCGGCGGTGGCCATGCCCAGCACCCGGGCGCGCGGCGTCAGGCCATGGCGGGCGGCGGCCGACTCACTGGCCAGCAGCAGTGCGCAACTGCCGTCGTTGACACCGCTGGCATTGCCGGCTGTCACCGTGCCGTCGGGCCGCACCACGCCACGCAATTTGGCCAGCGCCTCCAGGCTGGTTTCGCGCGGATGCTCGTCCTTGCTGACGATCACCGGGTCGCCTTTTTTCTGGGCGATGCTCACCGGCGTGATTTCGGCATCGAAGCAACCGGCCTGTTGCGCCGCCACCGCCTTTTGCTGCGACGCCAGCGCCATGCGGTCTTGCGCCGCACGCTCGATCTTGAAGTCGGTGGCCACGTTCTCGGCCGTCTCGGGCATCGAATCAACGCCGTAGCGCTCCTTCATCAACTTGTTGACAAAGCGCCAGCCGATGGTGGTGTCGTAGATTGCATTGCTGCGCGAGAACGCGCTCTCGGCCTTGGGCATCACAAACGGCGCGCGGCTCATGCTCTCCACACCGCCGGCGATCATCAATTGGGCCTCGCCAGCCTTGATGGCGCGCGCTGCCGTGCCCACCGCGTCCAGGCCCGAGCCGCACAGGCGGATGATGGTGCCGCCCGGCACGCCCACCGGCAGGCCGGCCAGCAGCGCGGCCATGCGGGCCACATTGCGGTTGTCCTCGCCAGCCTGGTTGGCGCAGCCATAGAGCACGTCGGCCAACGCGTCCCAGTCAACCCCCGGGTTGCGCGCCATCAAGGCCCTGAGCGGGATCGCGCCCAGGTCGTCGGTGCGCACGCTGGACAGGGCGCCGCCATAGCGGCCGATGGGGGTGCGGATGGCATCGCAGATGAAGGCTTGGCTGGGCATG
>JANLZT010000571.1:0-5674 GCA_031366465.1 Betaproteobacteria bacterium
CTCGTCCAGCCCGGCGTCGTTGGCTTGAAGTGCCAGCGCGATCTCGGCGCTGCTGCCGCCGCCAGCGGCCAGGCGCCGGCACAGCTCAAAGGCCTGCACCTGGGAGCATGGCCCGTCGATCACGATCTGCCAGGCCAGGCCATCGGGCCCGACCGGGGCCTCGAAATGGAGCAAAAAGGCGCCGCGCCGGCCGCGTGTCAGGGTCTCGGCCTGCACCGCGTCCCCCCGGCAGAAGCCGCCCACCTGTTGCGCCGACAGCAGGGTCTGACAAGTCAGGCCCGTCGGCAGGCCGGCCCACCAGGCGCTGAGCGCCTCAAACGATTCCTTGGGCTCGGCGCGGTCCCATATTTGGGCATACAGCGTGAACAGGCCCAGCCTGCCACCGGCACCGGCCTCGTTCCATTTGTAGGCATCGGTCAGGCTGCTGAGGGTGGACGATAGCTGCAGACCCACCCCCGGCGGCTGCAGATTGAGCACACCGTCGAGCACCTGCACCCGAACCGGTGCCCAGTTGTTGGCGCCCGGCTGCGGCACCCACAGCCGGGCGCTGCGCACCAGGCCCAGGCCGGCCGCGCCCGACCATTCGTACTGGAAGGCCAGCCGGCCCGAAGGGTGCAGCTCGCGCAAGCGGATGCGGCTGCCCGACAGGTTCTTCCACACCGAGCGGTCCACTGCCGGCCCGTCCAGGCGCGGCGCAAACGGCTGCCACAGTGTGACGGCGCCAGCCTCGTCCCAGACCCGCACCCAGGTGCGCGGCCCGGTGTGCTCCCAGCGCAGGTGGATCTTGTCCACCGTCTCGTAGGGCAGGAAGGCCTGCTCGGCATCGCGCCGGCCGGCCGTCAAGGACCCGGCGCTGCTGATAAAAGCCCACAGGTCGCTGTCGCCGGCCAGGGTCATGAAGAACGGCGGCTGCCGGTCGTGGCCGTCGATGCGGTACCAGGTCTGGCCGTCTTCTTCGATGAAAGCGCCGGTCATGGGGGTGGTGTTCATGCGGCTTTGGCGCCAGCGGCTTCAGATCACACAGGTGGTGATGGCGCGGGCCGGCAGATCAACCCGCAGGCGCTGGCCGTCCACGCACAGCGCGAAGGCCACCGCCTGCGGACTGCGGTTCATCACCACCGTGGCCAGGCTGGCGTCGGGGTTGACGAAGGCGGTGCACTCCAGCACCTGGCGGTTGGCGGCGCACAGCACGCGGCGGGCGCCGGGCTGCACAAAGCGGGCAAAGTGGCCGATGTAGGCGTAGGAGCTTTGCGGCAGCAGCCGGTCATGGGCGGTATCGGCCAGCAATGGCGCGCTGCAGTAGTTGCCGACATGGTTGGGGCCGCCCTGCTCATTGAGCAGCAAATTCCAGTCGATCCAGCCGACGGTCCAGCGGTTGAAGTCGTTGATCATCGAGCGCGCATAGCGCTCGCCCAGATCCCACGAGCCCAGGTGCGGCCCGCCCTCCTGGCAGCCCTCGGTGAACAACAATTGCTTGTCGGGCCAGGCGTCGTGGGCCAGTTGCACCTGGTCGAACTGGTCATCGCCATACCAATGAAAGCCAGCGCCCCAGACATAGCGCGCCGCCTGGGCGTCGGCATAGACCACGCTGGCGCGGGCCACCAGTCCGTCGCGGTTGTGGTCCCAGATCACGATCTTGAGATGGCCCAGGCCGGCGGCATCCAGGGCCGGGCCCAGGTGGTCGCGCACAAAGTCGCGCTCGTCCTCGGCGCTGTACAAACAGGAATCCCAGACCTGGGTGGCCATCGGCTCGTTCTGCACCGACACGCCCCACACCGGCACGCCCTCGGCCTGGTAGGCCTGGATGAAGCGCACATAGCACTGCGCCCAGGCGGCGCGGCAGTCGGGCCGCAGGCGGCCGCCGCCGTTCATCGCGCCATTGGTCTTCATCCAGGCCGGCGGGCTCCAGGGCGTGACCAGCAGTTGGATCGGCCGGCCCGCCACCCGCAGCGCGGCCTGGATGAAGGGCAGCAGGGCCTGGCGGTCGCGGTCGATATTGAAGCTGTCCAAGGCCAGGTCGCCCGGTGTCTCGACATGGGCGTAGTTGCCCAGCGCGAAATCGCAACTGGCCATGTGCACCCGGCACAGGGTGTAGCCGTGGCCCTGCAGCGGGTCGAAGCAGGCCCGCAAGACCTCGTCCTGATGAGCCGCGCCAAGCTGGCGCCAGGTGACAGCAGCCGCCTCGGTGAAAGCGCCACCAAAACCCAGCACGGTCTGGAAGCGCCGGCTGCTGTCCACCCAGACCTGCGGCAGGCCGCTGGCGTCGGCGTTCAGCGGCGCAGGCGGGGTCTGTTCGGCCAGCCAGGCCGGCTGACCTTGGGCGGTGAGAAAGCAGCGCACAGCTTGGAGGCAACGGCCGGCAGGCACTCAGGCCACGCCGCAGGCCAGCCGGCCACGACGCCGCCCGGGATCAGTGGCCGCCATGCCGGTCACCTCGACCAATAGACCGCGTCGATGAAGACCTTGGTCTCCGAGCCCTTGGCATTGCCGGTCTTGTCGTAGACGTCGGCGACCACAAAGGCCTCGGTGAGCCGGCGCAGATCAAACTTGCCACCGGCCGCAGTGAAGGCCGGGATCGGAATCGACACCCGGTGCCACTGGCCATCGTTGACATAGCCATAGCCGTCGGCATTGGTGTTGCTGGCGACCACGAAGACGGCACCGGCCTGGGCCGTGCCAAAGCCGAACATCAGCTTGCCGGGGTAAGTGGTCTTGACGCTGAAGTTCAGCTTGCCATTGGCCAGGAACTGGTTCAGATCGGCCCGGCCGCTGTTGGCCTTGTTCACGGTCAACACGCCCCAGCCGTAGTCCTTGCCGGCCACCGTGCTGGGCTTGGGGCCAATCTCCATGAAGTGGCTGCCCTCGGCCGCCAGCGCGGCGTCGGTGCCCTCGCCGGCAAAAGCATTGGCGGGACTGTCAAAGCCAAACCAGGTCGAGGCCGGCGCCAGCGCCTCGCCGGCCGTCACCGTATCGGCATAGACCGTGTAGCGGTTGGCGCTGACTTGCGTGGTCAGCACCGTGGGCGCGAAGCTGGCATTGGCCAGGGTGTAGCGGCCGCTGTCCCATTGGCTTGGCGGGTACTGGTCTTGCACCGCATATTTGGCCTGGCGATTGACGTTGAACAGGCCCCAGTTGTCCTCGCTGTAGCCCACCACCTGGAACTCTTTCCAGGGCTCGTCGAAGGCTTCGAAATAAAAGATCGCCAGCGGGCCGGCCGGGTTCTTGCGCTTGTCGCCCCAGGCGATCAGGCGGTCGTAGAACATCTTCTGGTTGGCCGGGTGCATCAAATAGGGCAGGCTGCCGGTCTTGACGGATTGCCAGCCGGTCTCGCCCACGGTGATCGGCATGTTGGCGTGGCCCTGGCTGTCCAACAGCTTGCGCACGCCGTCGTAGTTGGCCTGGGCAAAGCTGATCGCCGCATCCATCATGGCCTCGGCCCGGGCCGCCTCTGGCGCGGCCTGCTGCTCGGAATCCCAGGGGTCGTGGTAGAAGTTCTTGTCGGCCTGCAGGCTGGGGTAGATGTGGATCGACGCAAAGTCGATCAGGTTGGTGATGGCCACCGGCATGCCCTCGAAGTTGCGGCCCTGCAAGCAGCAATAGGCGTTCCAGTACTCGTCGGTGGTCAGCGGCTGGCCCACCGCGCTGCGCACCCGGGCCAGGTAGGCGGTGAGTTGGTCGAGCGTGGTGTAGCCGAAGGTGACCACCTCGTTGCCAACGCTGACCGCCACCACGATGTCCTTGAACTCATTGGCCAACTGGATGCCGGCCGCCACTTCCCGGTTGTTGAAGGCCAGGGCGTCGATCAGGTCGGCGCCACTGCCGTAGGTGGCTTGCAGGTAGACGCCCAGTTGCACCTTGATGTCGAGCTGCTGGTCCTTGATGACCTGCAGCGTCAGCCGGGCATAGGGCAGCGAGCTCTCGAACAGGCGGATCAGCTTGAAGCCGCCTTGGGCCAGCAGGGTCAGGTCCTGCAGCACGTTCTCGCGGCTGACGACCTGGGCCGCCTTGTCATTGGCGCCGCGAAACGGCGAGTAGGCGACGGCCTTGCGCGTGCCGAAGTCCGCCGGCAGCGCGCGCATGCCGCCCGGCTGGGTGGCCGGCACGGTGCCGCCACCGCCGCAGGCCACCAGCACGGCCGCCACGCCCAGCACCAGGGCGGCGATCCAGCCGGACGAACCAAGGCGCAGCGCGGCGCGAAAGCTTTGAGTGGGGGTCATGGTGGGGGCCTCAGAACGAGTAGGTCACGCCGGCGGTGACCCCGTTGCTGTAGCGGCTGACCCGTGCATCGCCGCCGCCGGCATTGTTGTCGGGCACTGATCTCGGCCCCAGCGTGCAGCTGTTGGCCGGGCGGTCTTTCTGGATGTTGCAGCCCCAGGTCTGCGGCTGCAGGCCGTAGGCAAATGCACTGGCCGAGGCATACACCACCAGCCCATTGCCGAAGTTGTAGCCACCGCCTATCGAGGCCTTGAACAGCGAGTTGCTCTGGCCGCGCTCGCTCGGGTTGTCGGTGCTGGCCTTGCCCAGGTAGACCAGGCCGGTGCTGGCGCTCCAGGGGCCCACCACATAGCGCAGGCCGGCGGTGAAATCGTTGGACGTCACGCGGTAGCCCGGGCTGGCCACGCCATTGGCGTCCTTGCCAAAGAAATCGACATTGAAGAAGTTGTTGTAGCGGCATTGGCCGTCGATGAAATCGACGCACACCGCGTAGGCCCCGCTCCAGCGGTTGTGGCGCACACCCACCCCCACTTCGAGGCGCGGCGTCAGCTCGTAGCGGGCCATCAACATCGCGATGCTCTGGCCCGAGCCGCCGAGCTTGTTGTCGTACTGGGGGTCGTAGAACAGGCCGGTGAACGGCGCATGGCCCCAGGACTGCGGCGGGCCGTTGCGGGTGTCCTGGTACATCGCATCGATCTTGAGGTTGGGGCTGCTCTGGTTGACCTTGTAGTAGCGGGCCCACAGCTCGAAGAAGCGCGGTTTGTTGCGGGTGAAGCGGGTGTCGCCCTGGTCGTAGGTGGCTTCGAGCACCAGGTCGCCGTCCAGCACGTCCAGCGTGCGCGAGGTGTAGCGGATGGCCTTGGTGTTGAGGCCGTAGCCGGCGCCGGTGGACGCCCAGGTGTCGCCCGCGCTGAAGTCACTGCCAAAGGGGTAGTCGGCAAAGGCCCAGGCGCGGGTGGGGAAGGCGCCGATGCGCAGGCTGCCGTATTCCTCATGGCTGAGTGCGATGTTTTTTTCGTACCAGACGCCCGGGATATCGACCTTGCCGTCGCGCCAGCGCTGGCTGACCAGGCCCTGCAGCTTGAAGCCGCCGGGCAGGTCGAACTTGACGCCGAGGTAGGGCTGGACCAGCGTGATCTGGCTGTCACGGGTGCCGAACTCGCGGCCGATCACCAGCGCATCGGCCCACGGGCGCTCGCGGTTCTCGGCCGGGAAGAGCTGGCAGGCCGACGATGTGGCCTCACCGCTGCCGCTCAGGTTGTTGACCGGGCCGCCGCCGCAGACCTTGCTGGTGCGGCTGATCTCGGCCTTGGCAAAGCCGGTCAGGCTGAAAGGGCCGAAGTCCACCGCCTGGCTGGCTGCTGGCAGCAAGGCGGCGGCGACCAGGCTCAGGCGCAGCAGGCGGCGTGGCAAGGCCAGCGATGCCAGGGGCCGGCAGGGGACAGGCTGGGTTTGCATG
>JANLZT010000620.1:0-5771 GCA_031366465.1 Betaproteobacteria bacterium
CCTGGACGCCGAGAGCGTGGAATGGCTGGAGCAGTTTTTGCTGCGCTTCAGTGGCACCGTGGTGGCCATCACCCACGACCGCTACTTTCTGGACAACGCGGCCGAGTGGATCCTGGAACTCGACCGCGGCCGCGGCATCCCGTGGAAGGGCAATTACTCCGACTGGCTGGACCAGAAGGAGAAACGCCTGGAGGGCGAGCAGAAGACCGAAGACGCCCGCATGCGGGCGATGAAGGAAGAACTGAAGTGGGTGCGCAGCAATGCCAAGGGCCGCCAAGCCAAGAGCAAGGCCCGGCTGGCGCGCTTTGAGGAGCTGAGCGACGTTGACTACCAGAAGCGCAACGAGACCAACGAGATCTTCATCCCGGTGGCCGAGCGCCTGGGCAACGAGGTGATTGAGTTTGTCAACGTCAGCAAGAGCTTTGGTGACCGGCTGCTGATCGACAAGCTCAACTTCAAGGTGCCGGCGGGTGCCATCGTCGGCATCATCGGCCCCAACGGCGCCGGCAAGTCCACGCTGTTCCGCATGCTGCAGGGCATCGAGAAGCCCGATTCGGGCGACGTGCTGATCGGCAAGACCGCCCAGCTGGCGTTCGTAGACCAGAGCCGGCAAAGCCTGGCGGCCGAGAAGACGGTGTGGCAGGACGTCTCGGGCGGGCTGGACAACATCATCGTCGGCAAGTTCGTGATGCCCAGCCGGGCCTACCTGGGCCGCTTCAACTTCAAGGGCAATGACCAGCAAAAACTGGTGGGCAGCCTGTCAGGCGGTGAGCGCGGCCGCCTGCACCTGGCCAAGACCCTGGCCCAGGGCGGCAATGTGCTGATGCTCGACGAGCCGTCCAATGACCTGGACGTTGAAACCCTGCGCGCGCTGGAAGAAGCCCTGCTGGAGTTTGCCGGCTCGGCGATGGTGATCAGCCACGACCGCTGGTTCCTCGACCGCATCTGCACCCATATCCTGGCCTGCGAGGGCGACAGCCAGTGGGTGTTCTACGACGGCAACTACCAGGAATACGAGGTCGACAAGAAGAAGCGCCTGGGTGAGGAAGGTGCCAAGCCGCACCGGCTGCGCTTCAAGGCGCTGAAGTAGGCGCTGTGATTTGACACAATCGGTCATGCTTGACGAATCCACCATCCAGCGCGTTGCCGAGCGACTGGCCTGTGCGGCCAGTTCGCCCAGCCGGGTCATTCTGTTTGGCTCCTATGCGCGCGGCACGGCCGATGCAGGCTCGGACCTGGACTTGATGGTGATCGAGCAAAGCCTGGCCGACCCGGGTGCTGAGTACCTGGTCTTGATGCAGGCCCTGGGCCGTGTGGCGCCAGGCGTCGGCGTCGATTTGCTGCTCTATCCCCAGGGCGAGTTTGAGCGGCGCAGCCAGGTGCCTGGGACGGTGTTGTACCGCGCCAGGCATGAGGGCAGAGTGCTGCATGACACCTTGGCTTGAGGAGGCCGGGCATCTGCTGCGCCTGGCCAGACGCGACCACCAGACCTTCTGCATCCTGCAAGACAGCGGGCGGGCAGACCTGGCGCCCATGTGCTTTCATGCCCAGCAAAGCGCAGAAAAGGCTTTGAAGGCTGCATTGACCATCCAGCAACTCGACTTCCCGCGAACCCACAGTCTGTCAGAGCTGGCCCGGCTGGTGATTGACAGCGGTATCAAGCCACCGTGCAGCCTAGACGACTACCTGCGCCTGACGCCCTTTGCGGTCGAGTTCAGGTACGACGAGCGGGCGCCCACCTTGTTGGACAGCGAGCAAGCCGGCCAGATTGCCGCACAGACCCTTGAATGGGCCAGCATGATCGTGGCGGCTGCAGGTGCTGCCTGAGCCTTTTGCCGTCCGCCCCCAAAATCCCATCATCGGCGCAGCAGCCGGGCAAGCCCTGAGGAACCGCCGGGGGCCCGCCTGCTCAGACAACGCTGCCCGACCTGTGGTGGCCCGCATGCCGGGGCCTGACTTTTCCCCCTGCCCCGCACCCCACGATGCCCGCCTACACCGCCGCCCCCGTCCTGCGCGCCAGCGCCCTTGCCGCCCTGCTGGCGCTGGCCGGTTGCGCGGCCCTCACCGATGCCGGCAGCGGCAAGGCCGCAGGATCGCCGGCCAGCCCCGGCCCCACCGGCGCCTCGCCCCCACCTCCGGCCACACCCACCCCGGCGGCGGCTGCTGCCAATGTGACGGCCGCGCTGGCTGGTGTGGGCACCGCCGCTGCGGCCCGGCCGGCGGCTGCGGCGTCGGGCCCGGGCGCTGCGGCTGCGCCACCGCCCGTCCCGGGCCAACCGCCACCGTTTGCGGTGGTGATGAAGGACGCCAAAAAGATCGACGGCCTGATCACCGCCTGGCAAAAGGACGACAAGGTCTGGCTGGAGCTGCGCCCGGAAGATTTCAACCAGCCGCTGTTTTTCTCGCCCAAGCTCAGCAGCGGCATCGGCGAGCAGTTGCTCTACGGCGGGATGATGCTGCCGTCGCCCCGGGTGGTGCAGTTCCGCCGGGTCTACAACCAGGTGCAACTGATCGCGATCAACGCCGAGCAAGTGGCCAAGGCCGGCACGCCCGAGGCGCGGGCGGTGGCTGCGGCCATCTCGCCCAGCCTGCTGGGCAGCACGGCGGTGGCCAGCCAGCCCCACCCCGAGCGCAAGACGGTGCTGATCGATGCCGGTGCGATCTTTGTCAGCGACATGATGGGCCTGGGTGCGGTGCTGCAGCGCAGCTACCGCCAGGGCTACGGCTTCGATGGCCGCAACTCGGCCATCACGGGGGTGCGGGGCAAGCCCGATCTGCTGGTGCTGGAGGTCAACAACCACTACGCCACGGCGGCCATCGCGGTGCCGCAACCGGGCAGCCCGCCCGGCGCGCCGCTGCCCACCACGCCCAACGGCCTGCCGGACGCCCGCAGCCTGTTCCTGGGCCTGCACTACTCGCTGGCCAGGCTGCCGGCGGTGCCGATGACGCCGCGCCCGGCCGATGCCAGGCTGGGCCACTTTGTGTCGCTGACCGACGACTTCACCGACGACCTGGCGCGCAACCCGCGGCTGCGCCATGTCAACCGCTGGCGGCTTGAGAAAAAAGACCCGGCCGCCGAGTTGAGCGAGCCGGTCAAACCCATCACCTACTGGCTGGACCGCGATGTGCCCGTCAAGTACCGCGAGGTGCTGACGGCCGGCGTGCTGGAGTGGAACAAGGCCTTCGAGGGTATCGGCTTCAAGAACGCCATTGAGGTCAGGCAGCAGCCCGACGATGCCGACTTCGACACGCTGGACGCCGGCATTGCGTCGGTGCGCTGGATGGTCAACCGCGAGCCGATGTTCGGCGCCATCGGTCCCAGCCATGTCGATCCGCGCAGCGGCGAGATCCTGGACGCCGACATCGGCGTGGAAAGCCTGTCCTCGCGCAATCTGCGCGCGGTGCGCTCGCGCATCCTGGGCAGTGCCGATGGTGCCGCAGCCGAGTGGGCCGCGCTGCTGCAGGTGGGTGGCGCGCCGGCCGGCGATGCCCTGCACGCCGCCTGGCGCGGCGCGGCGCACGACAGCCGCTTCTGCCAGCATGCCGACCAGGCCGCCGAACAGATGAGTTATGCGCTGGACGTGCTGGCCGCGCGTGGCGAGATCGACCCCGACAGCCCCGAGGCCCGGCAATTCGTGCTCGACTACCTCAAAGACATGATGATGCACGAGGTGGGCCACACCCTGGGCCTGCGCCACAACTTCCGGGCCTCGGGCATCTACACCGACCAGCAGGTCAATGACCCCGAGTTCACCCGCCACAACGCCTTCACCGGGTCGGTGATGGAGTACGCACCGGTCAACCTGCCGCGCCCGGGTGAGGCGCCAGCCGCGCCCTTCCAGACCACGCTCGGCCCCTACGACTACTGGGCCATCGAATACGCCTACAAGCCCATCGCCGCCGAGCAGCAGGTGGCCGAGTTGCAGCGCATTGCCGGCCGCAGCGCCGAGCCCGGCCTGGCCTATGCCACCGATGAGGACAACTTTCTGGGCATCGACCCGGACGCGCTGATCTTCGACCTGGGCAATGACGTGATCGCCTTTGCGTCGCGCCGCTTCGACATCGCCGCCGACCTGTTCAAGCGCCAGGAGTCACGCCCGCTCAAGCCCGACGAAGACTACGCCAGCCTGCGCCGCTCACTCAGCTATGCGGTGCGCGATGCCGGCCGCACCGCCGGTGTGCTGCTGCGCCAGGTGGGTGGCCTGCGCACGCTGCGCGACTTTCCCAACACCGGGCGCGACCCGCTGCAGCCGCTGCCGGCGGCCGACCAGCGCGCCGCACTCCAGTTGCTGTCGCAACGGGTGCTGTCGGCCGACAGCTTCGGCATCAGCCCGGCGCTGCAGCGCCGCCTGGCGCCGGATTTCTTCGAGCGCGGTGAATCCGCAGCCGGCATGCCCACCGAAATATCGCTGCAGCAGACCGTGCTGGACCTGCAACGCGCGCTGCTCAACCGCCTGATGAGCGACACCCTGGCGGCCCGGGTGCTGGACAACGAGGCCCGCGTCAGTCCGCCGACACCGGCGCTGCGCCTGGCCGAGCTGTACAACCAGCTGGAGGCCGATGTCTGGAGCGAGCTGGCGGCCGTGGATGGCGCGGCCAAGCGGCCGGCGGGTGGCGCTGCCAGCACGGCTGCCAGCACCGCCGCCGGCCAGGCCCAGGCCCGGCGCGAGCTGCAGCGGGAACATGTCAACCGGCTGGTGGCCCTGGTGCTGCGGCCGGGCACGCTGTCGCGCAGCGATGCGCGGGCGATGGTGCGCAGCCGCGCTGGGGCGTTGGCCACCCGGCTGGAGCGCGCCGCGCGCCTGCCCGGCACCGGCGACGAGGCCCGCGCCCATTGGCAAGACAGCGCCGAGAGCCTGCGCAGCGCGCTGGCAGCACCACTGGCGCGCGGCGGGGCCTGATCGATCCCTCGATCAGCGCAG
This sequence comes from Betaproteobacteria bacterium, assembly GCA_031366465.1. Classification (GTDB taxonomy): domain Bacteria; phylum Pseudomonadota; class Gammaproteobacteria; order Burkholderiales; family Burkholderiaceae_C; genus Pseudaquabacterium. The sequence continues at coordinate 4,923 of JANLZT010000620.1, forward strand.
CAAGTGGCCGCTGCGGCCCAGCCAGGCCGCACCCCGCACGCCGGAGGAATCACCGTGCTGCGCTGGCAGCAACCGGGTGCGCACGGCCTCGCGCTGGCCGCCCGAGACCACCCAGCGGTGCCACAAGGCCGGCACCGCGCGGTAGGTATCGGCCATGCGCGACAAACCGCCGCCCAACACGATCACGTCCGGGTCCAGCAGGTTGATCACCGAGGCCAGCGCGCGCGCCAGGCGCTGCTGCCAGCGTGCCAGGGTGTCGGCGCAACCCACATCACCGCTGCCGGCAGCAGTGGCGATCTGCAGGGATGTTTGTGCGCCGCCGTGGCGCCGCTGGTGGTCGGCGGCCAGGCCGGGGCCGCTGACCAGGGTCTCGATGCAGCCCGCCTGGCCGCAGAAGCAGGCCGGGCGCGCCTCGTCGGCCGGCGCCCAGGGCAAAGGGTTGTGGCCCCATTCGCCGGCCAGGCCGTTGGGCCCCGTCAAGACCCGGCCGTGCACCGCGATGCCGGCCCCGGTGCCGGTGCCCAGGATGGCGGCAAAGACCACCGGTGCACCCCGCCCGGCGCCGTCGGTGGCCTCGGACAGCGCCAGGCAGTTGGCATCGTTGGCAATCGCCACCGGCTGGCCCAGGCTGGCCCGCAGGTCAGCCAGCATCGGCCGGCCGTTCAAGCATTGGGTGTTGGCGTTCTTCATCAGGCCGGCGGCCGTCAAACAGCCCGGTGTGCCGACACCGATGCTGGCGGGCTGATGCTTGATGGCCTGGCGGGCCTGCGCCACCAGCCCGGCCAACGCGGCCAGCATCGCCTCGTAGCCTTGGGCTGACGGCGTGCTGATGCGCTGGCGCCAGACCTC
>JANLZT010000641.1:0-5069 GCA_031366465.1 Betaproteobacteria bacterium
GTTCTTCTTGGCCTTTTTGGCCTTCTAGCCGGCTGCACGACGCTGGCGCCGCCCACCACCCCACCCGCCGATCTGCTGGCCGGCCGCCTGGCGTTGCGCATTGATGGCCAGCCCGAGCGGGCCCTCAGCGCCGGCTTTGAGTTGACGGGCGACAGCCGCCAGGGCGAGCTGGTCTTGAGCGGCCCACTGGGCACCACCGCAGCGCGTGCCCGCTGGGGCGGCGGCCAGGCGCTGTTGGCCAGTGCCGGCAGCGAGACCGCCTACCCCGATTTAGACCGCCTGGCCGCCGCTGCGCTGGGCGAGCCCATCCCGATGGCCGCATTGTTCGACTGGCTGCGTGGCCGCGCCTGGCCCGGCGCGCCGGCCACCGCGCGCGACGACGGCCAGCCGGGATTCGACCAGCTAGGCTGGCGCATCAGCCTGCTGCAATGGGCCGACGGCGTGCTGGAGGCCCGCCGCACCGCGCCGCCGGTGGTAACCGTGCGGGTGCGGCTGGAGCGGGCGCCTTGAGCTTGTTGTCGATCTACGACGTGCCGGCGCCCGCCAAGCTCAACCTGTTCTTGCATGTGGTAGGGCGCCGGCCCGATGGCTACCACCTGCTGCAGTCGGTGTTTGTGCTGATCGACTGGTGCGACACCTTGCATCTCGAGCGCCGCAGTGACGGCCAACTGCGCCGCCATGACCTCGGCCCGGCGCTGCCCGCCGATGATTTATGCCTGCGCGCGGCGCGGGCCCTGCAGCAGGCCAGCGGCACCTCGTTTGGCGCGGACTTGTCGCTGCTCAAACGGCTGCCGTGGGGCGCCGGCCTGGGTGGCGGCAGCTCGGACGCCGCCAGCGCGCTACTGGCCTTGAACCGGCTCTGGGGCCTGCACTGGCCGCGCCAGCGCCTGCAGCCCTTGGCGCTGGGCCTGGGGGCCGATGTGCCGTTTTTCATCGGCGGGCACAACGCCTTTGTCGAAGGCATCGGCGAGCGCCTGACACCGCTGCCGCCGCAGGCGCTGGACGCGCTGCAGGGGCAGGTTTATGCGGTGGCCAAACCCGCCGCGTCGATTGCCACGTCGTCGATTTTTGACAGCCCGGCTTTGGCCAGAAACACGCAAGCTGTTATAGTCATGAGCTTTCTTGCGGACGCACAGATTGGCAGCAAAGTCAGTGCCTACAAAATCAGCGGTGGCTTCGGCCGCAACGATTTGCAGGCACCGGCTGAGGCCAGTTGCCCCGAGGTGAGCGAGGTCTGCGCCTGGTTGGAGGGCCGGTTTGGCAACAGCCGGATGTCGGGCTCGGGCAGCGCGGTGTTTGCAAGAGTGAGCAAGGACAGCGGCACATTGGCAACAGTGCTGCCGCCCATGCCGCCGGGATGGGTCGGTCGGATGTGCTGCGGTCTGCGCCACCACCCGTTGTTGGGGTGGGCCGAATGACTGCCGAATGACTGCCAATCGAGATTGAGACCGGCAGCAGTTTGAAGTTTGCAGGGTGTGGCGTCAGCCGCATCCCGTGTAGGGGAGTCGCCAAGTTGGTCAAGGCATCGGATTTTGATTCCGACATGCGAGGGTTCGAGTCCTTCCTCCCCTGCCAAACCATTTCGCCGGCAGCGTCAATCCGGCCCAGGCCGGCCCGCTGGCGGCCAGTTTATTGAAGCCCATCAAGCCTGACGGAGAACCAGCCGTGCTGTTCAACACTGTGCTGTTCACCGGCAATGCCAACCCGGCGCTGGCCCAGGAGATGGCCAAGAGCCTGGGCGTCGAACTGGGCAAGGCGTCGGTGGGCCGGTTCTCGGACGGTGAGGTCACCGTCGAGGTGCAGCAAAACGTGCGCGCCCGCGATGTCTTCGTGGTGCAGAGCACCTGCGCGCCGACCAATGAGAACCTGATGGAGCTGCTCATCATGGTCGATGCCTTGAAGCGCGCCAGTGCGCGCCGCATCACCGCGGTGATCCCCTATTTCGGCTATGCCCGCCAAGACCGCCGCCCGCGCTCAATGCGGGTGCCGATCAGCGCCAAGGTGGTGGCCAACTTGCTGGAGACCGTGGGTGTTGAGCGGGTGCTCACCATGGACCTGCACGCCGACCAGATCCAGGGTTTTTTCGACATCCCGGTGGACAACATCTACGCCAGCCCGGTGCTGCTGTCCGATCTCAAAAGCAAGGCTTACCCCGACCTGGTGGTGGTCAGCCCCGATGTGGGTGGCGTGGTGCGCGCCCGGGCACTGGCCAAGCAGATGGGTTGCGATCTGGCGATCATCGACAAGCGCCGGCCCAAGGCCAATGTGTCCGAGGTGATGCATGTGATCGGCGAGATCGACGGCCGCAACTGCGTGATCATGGACGACATGATCGACACCGCCGGCACCCTGGTCAAAGCCGCCGAGGTCTTGAAGGAACGTGGCGCCAGGCGGGTATTCGCCTACTGCACCCACCCGATCTTGTCCGGCCCGGCGGTTGACCGCATCGCCGGCAGCCAGCTCGACGAGGTGGTGATCACCAACACCATCCCCTTGGCCGACGCCGCCCGCGCCTGCAAGAAGATCCGCCAGTTGTCGGTGGCCTTCTTGTTTGCCGAGACCATCCGCCGCATCTCCGACGGCGAATCGGTCACCTCACTTTTTGCCGAGCAGAACAACAACTTCTGAGCGGCTTTTCTGGCGCCGCCGGTTGACGGCAGCGCACCCACCCTGGTCGCCTGGTCGCGGGCGCCACACATGGAGCAACCATGAACTTCACCGCTTTTGAGCGCAATCTGCAGGGGACCGGAGCGAGCCGCCGCCTGCGCATCTCAGGCAAGGTACCGGGCATCGTGTTCGGCGCCGGCGAGCCCAGGATGATCGAGCTGGACCACAACGCGCTTTACTTCGCCCTCAAGAAAGAGGCCTTCCACTCGTCGATCCTGGAGATGGACCTGGCCGGCGCCAAGCAGAAAGTGCTGCTGCGCGACTTCCAGATGCACCCCTGGAAACAGCAGGTGCTGCATGTGGACTTCCAGCGCGTGGACGACACCACCCGCATCCGCAAGAAGGTGCCGCTGCACTTCTCGGGCGAAGAAAACTCGGTGGCCGTCAAGACCGACAAATGCCTGGTGGCGCATGTCAGCACCGAGCTGGAGATCGAGTGCCTGGCTACCGCGCTGCCCGAGTTCATCGCGGTCGAGCTCTCTAGCCTGGTCAAGGGCCAGTCACTGCATGCGTCCGACATCGTGCTGGCCGAGGGCATCAAGGTCGTCAAGCATGGCAAGAACAACCCGGTGATCGTGGCCGCCACCGCGCCCAAGATCGAGGAAGAAGCCGCACCGGTCGAGGCCGTTGCGGCGGCTGCGCCGGCCAAGAAGGCGGCTGCCAAGAAGGCCCCGGCCAAGACGGCGGCGCCGAAGAAGTAAGCCAACGCCCAGGTCGCCCGTCTGGGGCGCCTGTGCTGCAGCCAAGCCCTGCCCCGGCAGGGCTTTTTTGCGTCTGGTCCAAGGCCATCGTCTGCGTGGTGCAAACGGCAGCAGGGCCGGCCGGGAGTTCAGGCGCGTTACGCGGCGGTGCCGGTCGCCCCGCCCAGCAAGCGCGACACCATGAAGCCGGACGCCTGCGTGATGTGCTGGCGGGCCAGCGACTCGGCAAGCTCAGCATTGGCGCGGCAAATCGCGTCAAGGATTTGCGCATGCTGGTCCCAGATGTCGCGGGGCTTCTCGTCGCGCAGCAGCACCTCGCCCATCACCCGCTGGGTGTAGGTGAGGTGGGTTACCAGCGCGGGGCCGACCAGCGGGTTGCCCGACAGCAGGTAGAGAAACTCGTGGAACTTCATGTCGGCGGCGATCATCTTGGCGACCGAGCCGCCGGCCACCGCCTTGCGCCCGGCCTCGATCAGGGCCGGGCCCTGCTTGGCGGCGCGCTCGGCATTGGTCTGTGCCGCGCGGCGGCAGGCCAGGCCCTCGATCACGGCGCGCATGTCGTACATATGGCCGACATGCTCAGGGTCGAGCGACGCCACGATCAGGCCGCGGCCCGGCGCGTCCTGCAGCACGCCCTGGTTGCGCAGCAGCATCAGGGCCTGCTGCACCGGCTGGCGCGACACCCCCAGGGTCTGCGCGATCTGCTCCTGGATGATGCGTTCGCCAGGCGCCAGTTGGCCCGAGGTGATCTCGTCGAGCACCGCATCGCGGACCTGGTCCACGAGGTTGGGCTGGGTCGTCAGGGCTTTCATGCAGGGGCGGTGGGTGCCGGCAGGTGGGCGAGACAGGCCCGCATTTTGGCGCCATCGCGGCCTGGCCTGCTGCTGGCCGCAGACGCGGCCATCAGCCCAGTGCCTGCGCGGCCATGCGGTCGCGCAACACGCGGTGCAGGATCTTGCCGGTGGCCGTGCGCGGCATGTCGGCGTCGGCCATGAAGACGACGGTCTGCGGCCGCTTGTAGCCGGCCATGCGGCTGCGGCACCAGTCCAGCAGGTCGGCCGCGCTGGCCTGCTGCTCGGCGTGCAGTACCACCACCGCCTGGACCGCCTCGCCCCATTTGTCGTGTGGCACGCCGATCACGGCCACGTCCTTGATCTGGGGGTGGGCGCCCAGGATGCTCTCGACCTCCGACGGATAGATGTTCTCGCCGCCGCTGATGATCATGTTGCTCTTGCGGTCCACCAGGGTGATGTAGCCGTCGGCGCCGCGGCGCGCCATGTCGCCCACCGAGCACCAGTCGCCCCGGAAGCATTCGGCCGTCTTCTCGGGGTTCTTCCAGTAGCCGTCGAAGACATAGGGGGTGCGCGAATGCAGTTCGCCGACCTCGCCGTCCGGCACCTCGTGGCCGTCGGCATCGAGCATGCGGATGGCGCCCGAGCCGGCCCATTCGCGGCCCACCGAGCCCAGCTTGTCAATCTGCTCCTCGGGGCGCAGCAGCGTCACCCAGCCCGCCTCGGTGGAGCCATACAGCTCGAAGAGCCGGCCGTTGCGGAAGTGATCCAGGATCGCCAGCTTGGTGTCCTTGCGCGCCGGGGCCGACGAGATCATCAGCTTCTCCACCGCCGCCACGTCGTACTTGGCCTTGGTGGCATCGGGCAGCCCCAGCATCATGATGTAGTGGGTGGGCACCAGCGAAGTGAA
>JANLZT010000653.1:0-2379 GCA_031366465.1 Betaproteobacteria bacterium
TGTTCTACGCCGACCTGGGCACCGGCGTGATCAACGAGTTCTTGCTGCCCGGCCTGGCCAACAACAAGCTGCCCAACGGCCTGACGGTGCACGGCTTTGGCCAGGACGATGCCGGCGAGCTGTATGCGCTGGTCACCAACACGCCGGCCAGCGGCAGCGGCGGCATCGTCTACCGGATTGAGGCGGTGCCCGAGCCCGGGCAATGGCTGCTGACCAGCCTGGGCTTGGTCGGGTTGATGGGTTTGTCGGGCCGTCGGCGCAGCCGCTCAGCCAGGCCCTGAGCCAGCCGGCGCTTGCGCGCCCGGCCGGCCCTGGCCGCAGCGCCGCAGCCAGCGCAGCGCAGCCGCCAAGCCGCGCCACAAGGCTCGCAGCATCAGCAGGGTGAGCAGGGCCTCGACGGCGGTGACGACAAACGCCAACAAGGCGTTCCAGCGCAATTCGCGGGCCTTGAACTTGGCCAGTGCGCCGTCGCGCGCGTTCTCGATGCTGTCGTAGAAGCTGGGGATCACCAGCAGCGTCAAAAAGGTGCTGGTGATGGTGCCGCCGATGATGGACACCGCCATCGGCCGATAAAACTCACCGCCCTCGCCGGCGCCGATGGCCACCGGCAGCATGCCGGCCACCAGCGCAAAGGTGGTCATCAGGATCGGCCGCAGCCGCTTGCGGCCGGCGGCCATCAGGGCCTCTTCGCGGTCCACGCCCAGGGCCTCTTGGGCGCGGGCGGCGTCCAGCAGCAGGATCGCGTTCTTGGCCACCAGGCCCATCAGCATGATCACGCCGATCAGGCTCATCAGGTTGATGGTGCCACCGCTGGCCAGCAGCGCCAGCACCACGCCGATCAGCGACAGCGGCAAGGAGATCATCACCGCCAGCGGCGCGGTGAACGAGCCGAACTGCATCACCAGGATCAAGTACATCAGCGCCACGCCCGAGACCAGCGCGATCAGCATGGCCTTGAACACCTCTTGCTGGTCGCGCGAGGCGCCGGCCAGCTCCAGGCCATAGCCCGGCGGGAAGGCGATGGCCTGGGCCAGCTTGAGTGCATCGGACGTCACCTCACCGGGTGAGCGGCCCTGGGCATTGGCGGCCACCGAGATGGTGCGCTTGCCGTCGGCATGCTGGATCTGCGACGGCCCCTTGCCCATCGTGACGGTGGCGATCTGCTCCAGCGGCACCATCCGGTTGCTGCCCGCCACCGCGATCGGCAGGCGCTCGATGTTGCTGGCGTCCACCCGGTCATCGGGGTGCAGGCGCACCGACACATCGCGGGTCTCGCCGCTGGGGTCCACCCAGTCGCCGACCTCGACGCCGGCAAAGGCCACCCGCAGCGCTTGCGCCGCATCGTTGACCGAGATGCCGAGCGTGTTGGCCAGGCCGCGGTCCAACTCGATCTTCAGCTCGGCCTGGGGGTCTTGCTCGGACAGGCCCACATCGACCGCGCCCGGCACCTGGCGCAGGCTGGCCATGTAGGCGGTGGTGATGTCGAGCAACTGGCGCGAGTCAGGCCCGGTGAAGCGGATCTGCACCGGTTTTTGCGCGCCGTTGTTCAGGTCGTCCAGCACCACATATTCGGCGCCCACCAGGCGGCGGGTGAGGCTGCGCAACTGCTCGGCCACCTGGATCGCCGAGCGTTGCCGCACATGGCTCTTGCCGATATCGACATAGATGCGGCCGCCGCCGGGCGTGACATTGCTGTTGGTGGCCAGGGTCTCGGGCAGGCTGCGCGCCAGCAACGCGGCGGCCTCGACTTTCAAGCGGGCGTATTCCAGGCTGCTGCTGGACGGCGTGCGCACCTCGATGGCCAGGGTGCCGGCATCAGACGCCGGCAAAAAGCTCGACCCGCCGAACCTGAATTGCAAGGCCAGTGCAGCGCCCAGGCTGGCCAGCGCAAACACCACCATCCAGCGCCGGTGGTGCAGGGCCCAGGCGATCAGCCGGCCATAGCGATCAGCCTGGTGGTCGAACCAGGTGTTGAAGCGCGCCAGCAACCGGCCAATGCCGCGCCGGGGGGCGTCGTGCTGGCCGGGCGGGTCGCCCCAGTAGGCCGACAGCATCGGGTCAAGCGTGAAGCTGATGAACAGGCTGACCAGCACCGAGGCCACCACCGTCACGCCAAAGGGCCGGAACCATTCGCCTGAGACCCCCGGCATGAAGGCCACCGGGATGAACACCGCCACGATCGAGAAAGTGGTGGCGGCCACCGCCAGGCCGATCTCGGCGGTGCCGTTGAGCGCGGCGGTGCGGCGGTCCTCGCCCAGGGTCATGTGGCGCACGATGTTCTCGCGCACCACGATGGCATCGTCGATCAGCACGCCGATGGCCAGCGACAGGCCCAGCAGGCTCATGAAGTTGAGCGTGAAGCCGGCCAGCCAGACGGCA
>JANLZT010000665.1:0-9361 GCA_031366465.1 Betaproteobacteria bacterium
GGCCGCAGCGCCGGACCGGTAGCAGCCAGCGTGCAAGCCCTGGGCGCCTGGCTGATCGCGGTGCTGGACGCGGCCGGTGTGCAGCAGCCCGGCCAGGCCACGCTGGTGGGCCACAGCCTGGGCGCGCTGATCGCGCTGGAGGCGGCCGCGCAGGCGCCCGCTCGCATCGCCCGTTTGGTGATGGTGGGCGCGGCCTACCCGATGAAGGTCTCGCAGGCCCTGCTCGACACCGCCGCCAGCGCGCCCCTCAAGGCCATAGCCATGGTCAACGCCTTGTCAATCTCGACCCTGGCGGCCAAACCGTCCTACCCCGGCCCCGGCATGTGGCTGCACGGCAGCAACCGGGCGCTGATGCGGCGCACGCTGGCCGGTGCCCAGGCCAGCGGCTGCGCGACCAATTTGTTCCACCACGACTTCAGCATTTGCGATCAATACGACCAGGGATTGCAGGCCGCCAGCCGTGTCAGCGCCCGCGTCACCCTGGTGTTGGGCCGCCAGGACCAGATGACCCCGCCCAAGGCCGCGCAAACGATCACGGCGGCCTTGAAAGCGCGGGTGGTGATGCTGGACGCTGGCCACAGCCTGATGGCCGAAGCGCCCGAGGGCCTGCTGGCCGCCTTGCGCAGCGCCTTGGCGGAGTGAGAGGCTACTGGCCGCGATCCGCGTCCCATGTCCCGCAATAGGGCTGCGGCACAATCCGCGCCACCATGAGCCTGGTCTTCCCGCACACCTTCATTCCCTGGTTTCGCGCGGTCGCGCCCTATATCCACGCCTACCGCGGCAAGACCTTTGTGGTGGGGGTGGCCGGTGAGCTGATTGCCGCCGGCAAGCTCAACAACTTTGTCCAAGACCTGGCCATCCTGCATGCCATGGGCATCAAGCTGGTGCTGGTGCACGGCTTCCGGCCGCAGGTCAATGAGCAACTCGCGGCCAAGGGCCACGCCTCGCGCTACGTCCTCGGCATCCGCATCACCGACGCCATCACCCTCGACTGTGCGCAAGAAGCCGCCGGCCAATTGCGTTTCGAGATTGAGGCCGCGTTCTCCCAGGGTTTGCCCAACACGCCGATGGCCAATGCCACGGTGCGTTTGATTTCAGGCAATTTCCTCACCGCGCGGCCGGTGGGCATTGTCGATGGCGTTGATTTCATGCATTCCGGCGTGGTGCGCCGGGTCGATGCTGCGGCGATGCGGCGGGCCATCGATATCGGCGCGATCGTGCTGCTCAGCCCGTTCGGGTTTTCGCCCACCGGCGAGGCCTTCAATCTGCAGATGGAAGAAGTCGCCACCGCCACCGCGATTGCGCTGCAGGCCGACAAGCTGTTGTTCATCACCGAGATAGCCGGCATTGCTGAGAACCTGGCTCTGCCCGACAGCCCCATCGATACCGAGTTGGCGCTGGCCGATGCGCGCAAGCTGCTGGCCAGCCTGGCGGCGCCGCTGCTGCCCAGCGACGCCGCCTTTTACCTGCGCCACTGCGTGCGGGCCTGCGAAGGTGGGGTTGAACGCTCGCATATCCTGCCATTTTCAGTGGACGGCGCCATACTGCAAGAGATCTTCACCCACGACGGCATCGGCACGATGGTGGTCGATGAAAAGCTCGAAAGCCTGCACGAGGCCAATGCCGATGATGTGGGCGGCATCCTGCAATTGATCGAACCGTTCGAGCGCGACGGCACCCTGGTGCGGCGCGAGCGCACCGAGATCGAGCGCGACATTGCCAACTACACCATCATCGAACACGACGGCGTGATATTTGGCTGCGCCGCGCTCTACCCCTACCCGGAATCGCGCACCGGCGAGATGGCGGCACTGACCATATCACCCCAGGTACAGGGCCAGGGCGACGGTGAACGCATCCTCAAACGCATCGAGCAGCGCGCCCGCAGCCAGGGCCTGGACAGCATCTTTGTGCTGACCACCCGCACCATGCACTGGTTCATCAAGCGCGGTTTTGCAGCGGTTGACCCCGACTGGCTGCCCGAGGCCCGCAAGCGCAAATACAACTGGGACCGGCGCTCGCAAGTGCTGGTCAAGAAACTGGGTTGAAATCCAGCCTGCCGCAAACTTGCCACCGTGCCACCACGCTGGCCCCGCTCCTTGCCAACCGGCCAACCCCATCCAACCCCCAACCCTACCCAGGAGAATCTTCATGGCCCGTACCGTGCAATGCGCCTACCTCAAGAAGGACGCCGAGGGGCTGGATTTCCCCAGCTACCCGGGTGAGCTGGGCAAACGGATTTATCTCAGCATCAGCAAGGAGGCCTGGCAGGCCTGGCTCAAACACCAGACCATGCTGGTCAACGAGAACCGCCTCAACCTGGCCGACCTGCGCGCCCGGCAGTATCTGTCGCGCCAGATGGAGCGTTTCCTGTTTGGCGAGGGGGTCGATCAGCCGCTGGGCTATGTGCCACCGGCGGCTTAAAATCCTGGGCGCGCAGGCTGCGGCCGGAATATTTTGATACCGATGCTTGCATTCGATACTCCGATCTGATGTACAGTGCACTCGTCATCAATTAACCCGGAGCCCTCCAATGGCCACCATTCAAGACCTTCTGGCACAACGCGCTGAGATTGAAAAGCAAATCACCGAGGCCCAGCGCGAAGCCCGCGCTGATGCCATCGGCAAAGTCCGCGCCCTGATGGCCGAGTTTGGCCTGACCGCTGCCGATATGTCTGGCAAGTCCAGCCTGCCGCGCCCGCAAGGTGCCGCCAAACCCGTCAGCAAGGTTGCGGCCAAGTATCGCAACGCCGCCACCGGTGAAACCTGGTCCGGCCGTGGCCTGCAGCCCAAATGGTTGAAGGCTGCCTTGGCCGGTGGTGCCAAGCTTGAAGAATTCACCATCTGAATCCCGCCTGAATCTGTCTGCGGCCCGGTTTGCACCGGGCCGTTGGCGTTACAAGGCCTGACATTCCTGCAGATTTGGCGGCGCAGGCTTACCCCCTGCGGGTGGCGGGCGGGATAGCATGGCCACAGCCCGGTGCCCGACAGCGCTGGCCTTGCCAGACCTGCTGGCGCGCCTCTGCCACCGTGTTGATCCCCTTGCCCGCCCTCCACGCCGACCGCTGGCCCCCCCACCTGCGTTGGCTTACCGCCGCGCTGATGGCGGGTGTCGCCTACTTCTGGGCCGGTCGCCTGGGCTTGGCCACCCCCGGCAGCAGCCCCTACATCAGCCCCTTCTGGCCCGCCAGCGGCATTGCGCTGGCCGTGATGGTGCGCTGGGGCCCCAGCCTGGCCCCGGCGATATTTGTCGGCGCGCTGGGCATCAATGCGTGGACCGGCTTGCCGCTGTGGTTGTGCGTTGCACTGGCCCTGGGCAACACCGGCGGCCCGTGGGCGGCGGCGGTCTGGCTGCGCCGGGCCAAGCTCAATCTTCGGCTGGAGCAGCGGCGCGACCTGCTGCTGCTGCTGTGTGCGGGCGGCCTGGGCGCCACCGTGGTCAGCGCTGCCAACGGAGCCGCCTGGCTGGCCATCGGCGGGCGCATCAGCACCCTCAACCTGCCGTCGGCCGCACTGGCCTGGTGGGTGGGCGACACGCTGGGGCTGTTCGTGGCCGGCATCCCCTTGCTGACCTTGAACCTGTCCGGCCTGCGCCAGGCCCTGGCGCCAGGCCGGCGCGCCCGCAGCCTGCTGTTGCTGGCCGGCAGTGGCCTGACGGTGCTGGTGGCGATGGCGCTGCCGGCCAAGCTGGCCATGGCAGCACTGGCCTTGCTGATGCTGCCCATCCTGCTGCTGGTGTGGCTGGCCATGCGCGCGGGCGTCGGCCCGGCGTCGGCGGCGGTGGGGCTGCTGGCGCTGGCGATGTTGTCGGCCACCGCTGCCGGCGCCGGGCCCTTTGTCACCCTGCCGCCGGGTGGTGGCAGCGCGCTGCTGCTGGCCTGGCTGGGCCTGCTGTCGGCGGTGGTGATGCTCACGCATGTGCAGGTGGGCGAACTGTCACGCCTGGATGAGCGCTGGCGCCTGGCGCTCAAGGGCTCTGACCTGGGCGTGGCCGACTGGCACCTGGGGGCCGGCACCGGTGTGACCACCGCACGCTGGCGCAGCCTGATGGGCGAGCCCGACGAGCCCGCCGACACCAGCCTGGAGCGCTGGTTGCACCAGGTGCATGTCGACGACCGCGAGCCACTGCAGGCGGCCCTGTTCAGCCCCGGCCTGGGTATCGGTGAAGGCCTGCGGCGCGAGCTGCGGGCCCGGGTCGGCGAGACCTGGCGCTGGTTCGATCTGCACGCCATCGTCGCCGAGCGCGAGCCCGGTGGCGCGCCGCTGCGGGTGGTGGCGTCGCTGGCCGACCTGGGGCCACGGCGCGATGCCGAGGAGCGCCAACAGCTGTCGTCCAGCGTCTTCATGCACCTGCACGAGGGCCTGGTGGTGACCGACGCCGACATGCGCGTGCTGGACGCCAACCCCACCTATTGCCGCATCGTCGGCATCCCGCGCGACGAGTTGATCGGCCAGGTGCCGGGCCTGCTGCGTCCCGGGGTGGCTGACGCGCTGGGCCGGCCGCAACAGGCCAGCCTGCTGGCGGCCGTGCACAGCCAGGGCAACTGGGTGGGCGAGGTGGTCGAGCGCCGGCGCAACGGCGACGCCTGCGCGCTGCATGTCACGGTGTCCACGGTGACCGGCCCCGAGGGCGCGCTGCGCTACCACGTTCTGGTGGTCACCGACATCACCGAGCAGCGCCTGCAGCGTGAGCGCCTGGAGCGCCAGGCCCACTTCGATGAGCTGACCCGGCTGCCCAACCGCGCCCGGCTGGGCCAGTTGCTGGCCGAGGCCATGGCCACCACCGACCGCGACGGCTTCCTGCTGGCGGTCTGTTACCTCGACCTGGATCACTTCAAGGCCATCAACGACCGCCACGGCCACGACGCGGGTGATCGCCTGCTGGCCGAGCTGGCCAACCGCCTGCGCGGCGCGCTGCGCTCGCGCGGCACGGTGTGGTCCGACAGCGCGGCACGTTTGGGCGGCGACGAATTTGTGCTGCTGCTGCGCGCCGGCACCGTTGAAGAAGCGCGCGCCGCCGTCGAGCGGGTGCTGCGGCTGGTGGCCCAGCCCATCGTGCTGCAGGCCGGCAGCCCGCCCGAGGTGGTCACGGCCAGCGTCGGCGCCACCGTCTACCCGCTCGACGCCAGCGACGCCGACACCCTGCTGCGCCACGCCGACCAGGCGATGTACAGCGTCAAGCAATCCGGCCGCAATGGCTTTCTGTTCTTCGACCCCGAGCACAGCCGCCGCCACGAGGAGCGGGTGCTGGCGATAGGCCGGGTGCAGGACGCGCTGGACCGCGACGAGCTGGAGCTGTACTACCAGCCCAAGGTCGATTTGAAACGCGGCACGGTGCTGGGCGTCGAGGCCCTGCTGCGCTGGAACCACCCCGAGCACGGCCTGGTGCCGCCGGTTCAGTTCCTGCCGCTGATCGAAAACACCGGCCTGTCGGTGCAGGTGGGTGACCATGTGCTGGCGCGGGCCCTGGATCAGCTGGAGATCTGGCAGGACCAGGGCCTGGACCTGTCGGTCAGCGTCAACATCACCGCTCGCCATCTCTACGAGCCCGATTTTGCGCAACGTTTGGCCGAGCTGCTGGCCCGCCACACCCGCGCGCTGGGACCCAGGCTGGAGCTGGAGGTGCTGGAAACCGCCGCGCTGGACGATGTGGGCCGCACCGCCAGCGTGCTGGAGCGCTGCGCCAAGCTGGGGGTGCGCTGGGCGCTGGACGACTTTGGCACCGGCTACTCCACCCTCACCTACCTCAAACGCCTGCCGGTGCAGGTGCTCAAGATCGACCGCTCCTTCGTGCAGAACATGCTGGTCGACCCGCAAGACCGGGCCATCGTCGAAGGTGTGCTCAGCCTGTCGCGCACCTTCGGCTGCGTGGTGGTGGCCGAAGGCATCGAGACCGCCGCCCAGGCCCGCATGCTGCTGGACATGGGCTGCGAGATCGGCCAGGGCCTGGGCATCGCCGCGCCGATGCCGGCCGCCAAGGTGGGCCCCTGGGTGCGCGACTGGAAGGGCCTGTTCGCGCTCAGCGCCGCACCCCTGCTGGCCGCGCCGGCCGCCGACAGCGCCGGCCCGCCGGCCCAGCTGCCGCGCAGCCAGAGCACCGATTGACCAGCCGCCCGGCGGCGCCTGGGCTGCGCTGGCCTGGCCGGCCGCCGGCAGGGCTGCCCTAGACTGCCGGCGTGCTGCCCCCAGGTTTCATCCAGGATTTGCTGTCCCGCGTCGACGTGGTCGAGGTGGTGGGCCGCCATGTCACGCTGAAAAAAGGCGGCAGCAACCTGATGGGCCTGTGCCCCTTCCATGCCGAGAAATCGCCCAGCTTTTCGGTCTCACCGGTCAAGCAGTTCTATTACTGCTTCGGCTGTGGCGCGTCGGGCGACGCCATCCGCTTCCTCACCGAGCACCAGGGCCTGAGCTTCATCGAGGCGGTTCGCGACCTGGCCCAGGGTGTCGGCCTGCAGGTGCCCGAGCAAGACGTCAGCGCCGACGAGCAACTGCGCCGGGGCAAGCTGCGCGAGCGCCGCATGACGCTGGCCCAGTTGCTCGGCCAGGCAGCGGGCTTCTATGCCGGCCAGTTGCGTGCCCACCCGCGCGCCATCGACTACCTCAAACGGCGCGGCTTGACCGGGGCGGTCGCCGCGCGCTTCGGGCTGGGCTTTGCGCCACCCGGCTGGCGCACCCTGGCGGGCGTGTTTGCGCACTACGACGACCCCCTGCTGGAAGAAGCCGGGCTGGTACGCCAGCGAGAGCCGCAGACTGACGACGGCGGCACCGTGGCCGCCGCCGATGCAACAGATCGCGGCCGCTACGACTGGTTTCGCGACCGGATCATGTTCCCGATCCGCTCGGTGCAGGGCGAGGTCATCGGTTTCGGGGGCCGGGTGCTGGACGACAGCAAGCCCAAATACATCAACTCCCCGGAGACCCCGGTGTTCAGCAAGGGCCGTGAGCTGTACGGCCTGTACGAAGCCCGCACCGCGCTGCGCGAAAAAGGCTTCGCGCTGGTCGTCGAAGGCTATATGGATGTGGTGGCGCTGGCCCAGTCGGGCTTTGGCAATGCGGTGGCCACACTGGGCACCGCCTGCACCGCCGACCATGTCGCCAAGCTCTTCCGCTCCACCGATTCGGTGGTCTTCAGCTTCGACGGTGATGCTGCCGGCCGGCGTGCGGCGTCGCGGGCGTTGGAGGCGGCGCTGCCGCATGCCACCGATTCGCGCACCGTGCGCTTCCTGTTCCTGCCGCCAGAGCATGACCCCGACTCGTATGTGCGCACGCTGGGTGCCGCCGCCTTCGAGCAGGCCATCGCCAGCGCGGTGCCGCTGTCGGCCCAACTGGTGACTGAGGCCGAGGCCGACTGCGACCTGAGCTCGGCCGAGGGCCGCTCGCGCATGCTGACCCAAGCCCGGCCGCTGGCCGAGCAACTGCCCGACGGCTTGCTGAGAGCGCAGGTGGTGGCTGACCTGGCGCGCCGCGGTGGGGTGTCGCTGGACATCTTGCTGGCGCACTGGGGCCATGCCAAAGCCAAGGCATCGACCGCTGCGCCTCCAGCCCGGCCATCGTCGACCTGGGCCGGTGCGCGCAACCGCCGCAGCCGGCAGCCCGCGCCCCAGACTGCTACCCGCCTGGACCGGGTGGCCTGGCTGCTGACGCGCCACGCGCCGCTGTGGGCCGGGCTGTCCAACCAGGTGCACGCCATGCTGTGCGACCAGGCCGAGCCCTATGGGCCCTATTTCTCAGCGTTGGAGCGGGTCCTCAACGACCACCACGACCTGACGCTGGATGCCCTGCTGGCCGACATCGCCCAGACCGTCGAAGCCGGCGCCGCAGACACCTTGCTGGAGCGCGTGCGCGCCGCCCACAGGCTCGATCCCGTGCCACCGGCCGAAGACCTGGCCACGCTGCTGGCGGACATCGAAATTGCGGAGCTGGCGCTGCAGCTCCAGCAATTGACCACGGGCGGCGACATGAGCAGCCCCACCGCCGCCGAGATTCGGCGCATTTACGCCCGCCAGGCGCAACTCAAGGCCAGGCCGGCGCGCGACAACTGATGCCGCCCGAAAGCGCTGTGAAGGTGCGCAACCCAGCCCACCAGGTCCCAAAGGTATAATGCCGGATTGGTTTCAACGGCAAGAGTGACGTCAACCTGGGCAACCAGGGATGGCGGCGGCACCTCCGGGATCCGGCCACCCATGACTTGGGTACGCAATGCGCAAAGGCCACCCCACCCGCAAGGGCCGCAGCTCGAAGATCGTCCACACAAGCTTGCCCGGCCAGGCATCGTTCTATCGCACCCGTCTGAACGTGCACCCAGGGCACTGACCGCACCAACCCGTGCGATCACGGCCCCCTCGGTGTCGCCGCCAGGGCCTGCGCGCGTGATGGCTTGGCCCCAAAACCATCCGATCATCCGCGCAAGGACCTGCATGACCGCCAAGAAAACAGACGCTGAAAAGCTCAGCTCCAAGATCGCTGCTGCCGCCGCTGCTGCCGCTGCCAAGGCCGCCCCCAAAGCTGGTGACAGCCCGGCCAAGCCCGCCAAGGCAGCGGCTGTGGCAAACGCAGCCAGCGCCAAGGCCAAGCCAGAAGGCAAGGCCAGCGTCGCCGAGGTGGCCAAGCAAGTTGCCAAGGTCCTTGCCAAGCCGGCGGCCAAGGTGGCAGCCAAGCCGGTGCCCGCCAAGCTGGCCGACAAGCCTGCGGCCAAGGCCGCCCCGGCCAAGCCGGCCAAACTGGAAAAACCCGAGAAGCCGGCCGCCAAAGGCGCCAAGACCCTCGCCAAGACCCCTGCCAAGCCCGTCGAGCCCAAGAAGGCCGAGGACGAAGAACTGATCGACATCGAGGCCGAGTTCGCCGCCGAGGTCGAGGTCGAGGTGGTGGCCGAAGAAGGCGTGGGCACGGTCGAAGTCGAAGCCAAGGCCAAGCCGCTGCGGATGAAGGTCTCGCGCGCCAAGGAGCGCGCGCTGATGCGCGAGTTCGGCCTGGACGAGACCACGCTCACCGAAGAAGAAGTCGCCAAGCGCCGGCTTGAGCTGAAAACGCTCATCAAGATGGGCAAGACGCGCGGCTTCCTGACGCACCAGGAGATCAACGACCACCTGCCCGAGAAGCTGGTCGACCATGACATCCTCGAAGCCATCGTCTCGATGCTCAATGACATGGGCATCGCGGTCTACGAGCAGGCGCCCGACGCCGCCACCCTGCTGATCGCCGGCGGCACCACCACCACCGCCACCGAAGAAGAGGCCGAAGAGGCCGCCGAGGCCGCGCTGTCCACGGTCGACAGCGAGTTCGGCCGCACCACCGACCCGGTGCGCATGTACATGCGCGAGATGGGCTCGGTGGAGTTGCTCACCCGCGAGGGCGAGATCGA
>JANLZT010000720.1:0-3107 GCA_031366465.1 Betaproteobacteria bacterium
CGAGCCGGCGATCATCGAGCACCACGACATCGTCTACCGCGATGCCCAGCGCGCTGACGACCCGGCACCGCCGCCTCAGCAGGCCCCTGAGGGTGCGCCCTGGCAGCGCCAGATCCTGGCCGACGAGGTGCTGCTGATGCGATACAGCGCGCTGACCTTCAACGGCCACCGCATCCACTACGACCGGCCCTACGCCACCCAGGTGGAGGGCTACCCCGGCCTGGTGGTGCACGGCCCGCTGATTGCCACGCTGTTGATGGACCTGCTGGGCCGGCAGATGCCTGGCGCGGTGGTGGCCAGCTTCCACTTCAAGGCGCTGCGGCCCACTTTTGACGGCCGGGCCTTGCGCGTCAATGGCCAGCTGCAGGCCGATGGCCGCACCGTCAAGCTGTGGGCCCAGGACCATCTGGGTCGCCTGACCATGGACGCCACGGCCGTGCTGGCTTGAGCGGGTGTTGACCCCCTTGATCCACACCCGCCCAGGATCATCGCCGCGGCCGGTGCCCCCAACCAACTGAGAAATCCCCCCATGACCGACAAGCAAGCCATCCTCGTGATCGGTGCCGGTGACGCCACTGGCGGTGCCATCGCCCGGCGTTTTGCGCGCGAGGGCTATATCGCCTGCGTCACCCGGCGCAGCGCCGACAAGCTGCAGCCGCTGCTCGACCAGATCCGCGCCGACGGCGGCCAGGCCCATGGCTTTGGCAGCGATGCCCGCAAAGAGGACGAGATGGTGGCGTTGTTTGCACAGATCGAGCGCGACATCGCGCCCATCGAGGTGGCGGTGTTCAACATCGGCGCCAATGTGCGCTTCTCCATCACCGAGACCACCGCCCGGGTTTATCACAAGGTCTGGGAGATGGCCTGCTTTGGCGGCTTCCTGATGGGGCGCGAGGCCGCCCGGGTGATGCTGCCGCGCGGCCACGGCAGCATCATCTTCACCGGCGCCACCGCCAGCCTGCGCGGGCGCGAGGGCTTTGCGGCCTTTGCCGGCGCCAAGCATGCGCTGCGCGCGCTGGCCCAGAGCATGGCGCGTGAGCTGTGGCCCAAGGGCATCCATGTGGCCCACCCGGTGATCGACGGCGCCATCGACACCGAGTTCATCCGCAGCAACTTCCCCGAGCGCTATGCGATGAAAGACCAGCAGGGCATCCTGAGCCCCGACAGCATCGCCGACGCCTACTGGCAAATCCACCAGCAGCCGCGCGACGCCTGGACCCACGAGACCGAGCTGCGGCCCTGGCTGGAGACCTGGTGAGTCTGGCCCGGCGCGCCCCATCCTCCTCACTGACCCCAACCTACTTCCGGAGCGTCCATGCCCACGCCAACCCCCGTCAGCGCCGAGTTCCTGTTCGATTTCGGCAGCCCCAACGCTTATTTTTGTCACAAGGTGATCCCGGCCATCGAGGCCCGCTGCGGCCAGGCTTTCAGCTACGTGCCGGTGCTGCTGGGCGGGTTGTTCAAGTTGGCCAACAACCGCTCACCGATGGAGGCCTTTGCCGGCATCCCCAACAAGCAGGCCTATGACAGGCTGGAGATCGCACGCTTCATCCAGCGCCACGGGCTGGTCGATTTCCGCTTCAACCCGCACTTTCCGGTCAACACCCTCAAGGTCATGCGCGGCGCGGTGGCGGCGCAGGCGCTGGGCTGCCTGGCGCCCTATGTCGATGCGGTCTACGCGGCGATGTGGGCGCAGCAGCGCAACCTGGCCGACGACGCCGAGATTGCGGCGGTGCTGGCCGCCGCCGGCCTGGACGGCCCGGCCCTGCTGCAAAAGTCGCAAGACCCCGAGATCAAGGCCGGCCTGCTGGCCAACACCGAGCGGGCCCATGCGCGCGGCGCCTTTGGGTCGCCGACCTTCTTCGTGGGCGACCAGATCTATTTCGGCAAAGACCGCCTGCGCGACGTCGAAGAGGCCATCCTGCAGGCCCGCGCCGCTTGACCCTGGCGCCAGTCACCGTCAGCCCCTTCAAAGCATTCGGTGGCACAGTGACCGGCCCGAGGGGCTGCGCCCCGCGCACCCCTGGCCGGCGACACTCTCGCGCCTACCCCGGAGACACCCAGCCCATGACCGCCCAGCAACCCACCATCATCTACACCCTCACCGATGAAGCGCCGCTGCTGGCCACCTGCGCCTTCTTGCCGATCATCCGCAGCTTCACCGCGCCGGCCGGCATCCGCATCACCACCAGCGACATCTCGGTGGCCGGGCGGGTGCTGGCGGCCTTCCCCGAGTGCCTGAGCGACGCCCAAAGAGTGCCCGACAACCTGGCCGAGCTGGGCCGGCTGACGCTGCAGCCCGACACCAACATCATCAAGCTGCCCAATATCAGCGCGTCCCAGCACCAGTTGGTGGGTGCCATCAAAGAGCTGCAGGCCAAGGGCTACGCCATCCCCGATTACCCCGAGGCACCCAAGACCGACGCCGAGACGGCCATCCGCGACCGTTACGCCAAGTGCCTGGGCAGCGCCGTCAACCCGGTGCTGCGGGAAGGCAACTCGGACCGCCGGGCGCCGCTGGCCGTCAAGAACTACGCCCGCAAGAACCCGCATGCCATGGGCGAGTGGAGCCAGGCCTCGCGCACCCATGTGGCCACCATGAAGGTGGGTGACTTCTACCACGGTGAAAAGTCGATGACGCTGGGCGGCGCGCGCACCGTGCAGATGGATCTGGTCACGGCCAGCGGCGCCACCCTGGTGCTCAAACCCAAGGTGGCGCTGCTGGCCGGCGAGATCATCGACAGCATGTTCATGAGCAAGCGCGCGCTCTGCGATTTTTATGAGCGCGAGATGGAGGACGCGCGCAAGACCGGGGTGATGTTCTCGCTGCATGTCAAGGCCACCATGATGAAGGTCTCCCACCCCATCGTCTTTGGCCATGCGGTGCGCATCTTCTACAAAGAGGCCTTCGAGAAGCACGGCAAGCTGTTCGACGAGCTGGGCGTCAACGTCAACAACGGCATGGTCAACCTCTACGACAAGATCGCCAGCCTGCCCGGCTCCAAGCGCGACGAGATCAGCCGTGACCTGCATGCCTGCCACGAGCACCGGCCCGAGCTGGCGATGGTCGATTCGGCCAAGGGCATCACCAACCTGCATGCGCCCAA
>JANLZT010000742.1:0-4898 GCA_031366465.1 Betaproteobacteria bacterium
CCCATCTCCAGGCCAGCGATGCGGAAGGCCTCGCCCATGCCGACGATCTGATGCGTGGGCAGGGTGCCCGAGCGCATGCCGCGCTCATGGCCACCGCCGTGCATCTGCGCCTCCAGCCGGATGCGGGGTTTGCGCCGCACATACAGCGCGCCCTGGCCTTTGGGCCCATAGGTCTTGTGGGCCGACATGCTCATCAGGTCGATCGGCAACTGGGCCATATCGATGGCCAGCTTGCCGGTGGCCTGGGCCGCATCGACGTGGAAGATGATGCCGCGCTCACGGCACAGATTGCCCAGCGCCACCACGTCCTGGATCACGCCGATCTCGTTGTTGACCAACATCACCGAGGCCAGGATGGTGTCGGGCCGCAGCGCGGCCTTGAACTGGTCCAGGTCGATCAGGCCGTTGGCCATCACATCCAGGTAGGTGGCCTCAAACCCCTGGCGCTCCAGCTCGCGCACGGTGTCGAGGGTGGCCTTGTGCTCGGTCTTGACGGTAATCAGGTGCTTGCCGCGGCTCTTGTAGAACTGCGCCGCGCCCTTGAGCGCCAGGTTGATGGCCTCGGTGGCGCCACTGGTCCAGACGATCTCGCGCGGGTCGGCATTGATCAGCGCGGCCACTTGCTCGCGGGCCTTTTCGACGATGGCCTCGGCCTCCCAGCCCCAGGCGTGGCTGCGTGAGGCCGGGTTGCCGAAATGCTCGCGCAGCCAGGGGATCATCGCGTCGACAACGCGGGGGTCCACCGGCGTGGTGGCGCCGTAATCGAGATAGACGGGGAAGTGCGGGGTCATGGTTTGGACAAAGGGCTGGACAAGGGATGCGTGGCGCGCGGCGGCGCAGGGCTTATTTGGACAGGGCGCTGCCCAGGGCAAACACCGAATTGGGCGCGGTGATCTTGATCGGCTTGACCACCGGCACCGACGAGATGGCGCGCTTGATCGGCACCTCCTCGATCGACACGCCGCGGGCCAATTGGTCGTCAACCAGTTTCTTGAGCGAGATCGAATCCAGAAACTCGATCATCTTCTGGTTCAGGCTGGCCCACAGGTCGTGCGTCATGCAGCGGCCGACGTCGTCGCCCATGCAGTTTTCGCGGCCGGCACAGCCGGTGGCGTCGATGGGCTCGTCCACCGCCACGATGATGTCGGCCACCGTGATCTCATCGATCTTGCGGCCCAGTGAATAACCGCCCCCCGGGCCGCGGGTGCTTTCGACCAACTCATGCCGGCGCAGCTTGCCGAACAATTGCTCCAGGTAGGACAGCGAGATCTGCTGGCGCTGGCTGATGGCCGCCAGGGCCACCGGCCCGTTGTTGGAGCGCAGCGCCAAGTCGATCATCGCGGTGACGGCAAAACGGCCTTTGGTGGTCAAACGCATGGCATTTCTCCTGTTGCTGAGGCGGCCGGCGCCGGCTTGTGAACCAAGCCCGTGAGCAGCCTCCAGCCCTTACCCGACTGATGCAGTCAAGTATAGCTGAAGCCGACTGTTTTAGTCGGCTATCGGCCAGCCGGCGGGTGTCAGGGCGATCCGGCGGCAAGCGCCAAACGCGCCCCCAGATGCCGCAGCAAGCCGTCGCAGGCCGGCTCGATCAGGTCGAGCGCGGCATCAAAGCCTTCGACGCTGCCGAAGTAGGGGTCGGGCACCTCGTCGGTGGGCGCTGCGGCATCAAAGGGCAGCAGCAATGCCAGCCGGTGCTGATGCTCAGGCGGGCAGCGGGTTTTCAAGGCCGCCAGGTTGCTGTGGTCCATCGCCAACAGCAGATCGAAGCGGCTGAAATCAGCGACCGCCAGCGGCCGCGATTTGAGGCTGTCCAGCCGGTAGCCGCGCCGCCCGGCCTGGGCCACCGCCCGCGGGTCGGGCCGGCTGCCGCGCTGAAAGCCATGCGTGCCGGCCGAGTCCACCGCCACCAAGCGGCCCAGCCCGGCGCGCTCCAACTTGACGCGCAACACCGCCTCGGCCATCGGCGAGCGGCACAAATTGCCCATGCAGACCATCAACACCTGCAGCCGTGGCCGCTCTGGGCGGAACCATCGTTTGAACATGGGCGGCAACGGTAGCGAAGCTCTCAAAATTGAACTCAGCGCGTCGGCCGGGCCACTGCCGCCAGCGGCAGCACATTGCTGTCGTGGCCGCCGGCGCCAAAGGCCTGCTCGCGCAATTGCGCCAATTGGTCGCGCACCCGGGCGGCTTTTTCGAACTCCAGGTTCCTGGCATGGTCGAGCATCTGCTTTTCCAGCAGTTTCATGCGTTTGCCCAGGTCTTTCTCGCTCATCGCTTCGACCTCGGCCTGCTCCACCATGCCGCGCAGCTTGCTCTTGTCGTCCTGGGCGCTGATCACGCCGTCGATCAACTCCTTGACCTGCTTGACCACGCTGCGCGGGGTGATGCCCATGGCCAGGTTGTGGGCGATCTGCTTGTCGCGGCGGCGCTCGGTCTCGCCGATGGCTTTCTTCATCGACTCGGTCATCTTGTCGGCGTACAGGATGGCGCGGCCGTTGAGGTTGCGCGCGGCCCGGCCGATGGTCTGGATCAGGCTGCGCTCGCTGCGCAAGAAGCCCTCTTTGTCGGCGTCCAGGATCGCCACCAGCGAGACCTCGGGGATGTCCAGGCCTTCGCGCAGCAGGTTGATGCCCACCAGCACGTCAAACACCCCCAGCCGCAGATCGCGCAGGATCTCCACCCGCTCCACGGTGTCGATGTCGCTGTGCAGGTAGCGCACCTTGACGCCGTTGTCGGTGAGGTAGTCGGTCAACTGCTCGGCCATGCGCTTGGTCAGGGTGGTGATCAGCACCCGCTCGCCGATCACCACCCGCTCGCGGATCTCTTGCAGCACATCGTCGACCTGGTGGGCGGCCGGGCGCACCTCGACCATCGGATCGACCAGGCCGGTGGGCCGCACCAGTTGCTCGACCACCGCGCCGGCATGCTGCTGCTCATAGGCAGCGGGGGTGGCCGAGACAAAGATGGTCTGGTGAATCTTGCCCTCGAACTCCTCGAACTTCAGCGGCCGGTTGTCCATGGCGCTGGGCAGGCGGAAGCCGTATTCCACCAGCGTGCTCTTGCGCGCCTTGTCGCCGTTGTACATGCCGCCAAACTGGCCAATCAGCACATGGCTCTCGTCGAAGAACATCAAGGCATCGGGCGGCAGGTAATCCACCAGCGTGGACGGCGGATCGCCGGGTTTGCCGCCCGAGAGGTGCCGGCTGTAGTTCTCGATGCCCTTGCAGTGGCCCACCTCCTGCATCATCTCCAGATCAAAACGGGTGCGCTGCTCGATGCGCTGCGCCTCCACCAGCTTGCCGTCCGCCACGAACTGCGCCACCCGCTCGCGCAACTCGATCTTGATCGTCTCCACGGCGGCCAGCACCCGCTCGCGCGGCGTCACATAGTGGCTCTTGGGGTAGAGGGTGAAGCGCGGCACCTTCTGGCGGATCTTGCCGGTCAGCGGGTCGAGCAGGCTCAAGCCCTCGATCTCGTCATCGAACAGC
This sequence comes from Betaproteobacteria bacterium, assembly GCA_031366465.1. Classification (GTDB taxonomy): domain Bacteria; phylum Pseudomonadota; class Gammaproteobacteria; order Burkholderiales; family Burkholderiaceae_C; genus Pseudaquabacterium. Next base: position 3,489 of record JANLZT010000742.1, read on the forward strand.
TCCAGCCGCACCGCCAGCTCACTGTGCTCGGCCGGGAAGACATCGATGGTGTCGCCGCGCACCCTGAAACTGCCCCGGCTGAAATCCACATCGTTGCGGCTGTACTGCATGCGGATCAGCTGGGCGATCACGTCGCGCTGGCCCATCTTGTCGCCCACCCGCACGATGAAGCGCATCTGTGCGTAGTCCTCGGGCTTGCCGATGCCATAGATCGCGCTGACCGAGGCCACGATCACCGTGTCGCGGCGCTCCAGCACGCTCTTGGTGGCCGACAGGCGCATCTGCTCGATGTGCTCGTTGATCGCGCTGTCCTTCTCGATGAACAAATCGCGCTGCGGCACATAGGCCTCGGGCTGGTAGTAGTCGTAGTAGCTGACGAAATACTCGACCGCGTTCTTGGGGAAGAACTCGCGGAACTCGGCATACAACTGGGCGGCCAGGGTCTTGTTGGGCGCAAACACGATCGCCGGCCGGCCCAGCCGGGCGATCACATTGGCCATCGTGAAGGTCTTGCCTGATCCGGTCACGCCCAGCAGGGTCTGGTAGGCCAGGCCGTCGCCCACGCCTTCGACCAGCAGGTCGATCGCAGCGGGCTGGTCGCCGGCCGGCGGGTAGGGCTGGAACAACTGAAAGGGTGAGTCGGGGTAGCTGATGAACTCGCCCTCGGCGGGGCTGGGCTGCGGCGTGGCCGCAACGCCGGCTGACAGCGCCAGTTGGTGGGCCACGGCGGCAGGCAGCGTGCTCAGATCGGGCATCGGGGAATCCCTTCAACAAGGCCGGCTGGCCCTAAAATCTTCGGCTTGCGCCCGCCGCCGGTGAGCCGACGGGCAACCCGGCAGGTTAGCGCAGCCCGGCCCGCCTCGCTGGCGCAACCTCCGCTCAACCCCCGGTTCCGCTGCGCCCAGCAGTGCCCGCAAACACCCAGGACACCCCCCTCATGTCGCTTTTTGCCGCCGTCGAACTGGCCCCGCGTGACCCCATCCTGGGCCTGAACGAGCAGTTCAACGCCGACCCCAACCCGGCCAAGGTCAACCTGGGGGTGGGCGTGTACTTCGACGAGGCCGGCAAGTTGCCGCTGCTGGCCTGTGTGCAGGCGGCCGAGCAGTTGTTGAACGACGCCCACAAGCCACGCGGCTACCTGCCGATTGACGGCATCGCCGCCTATGACAAAGCAGTGCAACGCCTGGTGTTTGGCGCTGACAGCCCGCTGCTGGCGGCCGGCCGGGTGGCCACCGTGCAGGCCCTGGGCGGCACCGGCGGCCTGAAGCTGGGCGCCGACTTTCTGAAGAAACTAAAAGCCGACGCCAGCGTGCTGATCAGCGACCCGAGCTGGGAGAACCACCGCGCACTGTTCACCAACGCCGGCTTCCCGGTGGCCAGCTATGCCTATTACGACGCCGAGGCCCGGGG
>JANLZT010000820.1:0-3407 GCA_031366465.1 Betaproteobacteria bacterium
TGGGCCAGGGCCTGGTAGAAGGCCTCGACAAAGCGGCGCGCGGTCTCCACCAGCACGCTGTGGCTCATCGCCACCACCGAGGCCACGCCCTCGCTCAGCAGCGTGGTGGCCACCGATTCACTGGCCTGCTCCGACATCGCCGTCTGGCAGGCTTCCAGAAAAACCAGCGGCACCCGGTGGTCGCGCAGCAAGGCGCCCAGCGCGGGCGTGTAGACGGTGTCATGCCGGCGTTGGTCCAGCCTGGCCTCGTCCTGCGGGTCTTCGAAGCACAGGCCCCCCAGGCCGACACGGCGGTCATACACGCCGTGGCCGTCGAAGTGCACCACCTGGTAGGGCTTGCCGGCAGCGTTGGCGCGCTGCAATTCGTCGCGCAGCGCGGACAGTGTGGGGGGATTCAGGATGTGCAGGCACACCAGGCCGCCCAGGCCTTCCATGGCCTCGACCAGCGGCAGCGCGCTGGCGCGGTGGTCGATCCAGCCGCAAGCCTCGTCCTCGGGCCGGGCGGTGACCAGCAGGATGCGGATGGGCGGCGCCACCACCGCCAGGTCCAGCACGCGGGTGTTGGGCAGGCGGCGGCGCACCCGCACCGGCCGGGCGCCCTGGAACAGGAAGGCGCTGCCGTCGTGCAGCAGCTCCCAGGGCAGGCCCAGCAGCAGGGTGGCGGCCTCGCGGGCGGCTTGCACCTCGGCCTCGGGCGCGCCGGCTTCCAGCGTGGCATCCACATGCACTGAGAAGCGGCGGCCGGCCTGGGCGCCCACCTTGGCCCAGGCTTGCAGCACGTTTTCACGATGAGCTGCAGGCAGCGCGGCGTCATGCAGCGCCTGGCCCCAGGTCACCAGATCGGCCTCGACTTGGCGGGCGCGCTGGCGGAAGACCTCGTTGGGCCAGATGGCGAACTTCTCCAGATACCAGCGCAGCTCTTCGGCCTCGATGGGGCCGATCGGCGCGATGAAGCGCCAGCTCTGCAGGCTGGCCACCTCCCGCAGGCCAGGCGTGGCCGGCTCGTAGACCAGCCGGGCCTTGGCACTCGCCCGGCGCACGCCGTCTTGCGGGTGATGGAACTTCAGGTCGGTGAGTTCGAGCACCAGCTCTTCCAGCGGCTCGGGTTTGGCTTGGGGCAGGGCGGCCACGTCGGCGTTCTTGCGCTGGCCCGTGGCCACGAGCAGGGCATTCATCAAGGCCTCGACCCCGCCGGCTTGGCTGCTGGCCGGGATGTAGACCGGCTCCTCGCCGAAGAGCGTCTCCGTCATGCCCAGTTGGGTGCCGTCCAACGAGAGCGGGATGACGGGGAAGGCCAGCTTGCCGCGCTCGGCCCGCAGCTTGAGCGCATGCTGCAACTCCTTGCCCACCCACTTCGACTGCAAGGCCGTCGGGCTGACCACCACCGCGAAGGCCGATGCGCCGTCGATGGCCGCCTGGATCTCGGTCCACAGCGGGTCACCACCGCGCAGCTCGCGTGAATCGATCCAGCCCGCGTGACCGTGGTCGGCCAGCATCTGCCGGAGATCACGGACGAAGTCATCGTCCTTCGAGCTGTGGGAGATGAAGAGTCGGGTCATCGCAAGCTTCCTACTGCACGAAGGGAAGGGGTCAGTTTGACAGAGCAGGGTGGGGCGGGCCACCTGCCGTCGGCGCCGCATGCAGCGCTTGATCTGGTCTGTGGACCCAGCCCCGGCGACTGAGCGACCACCGGCCTGTCAGCACGGCGCCGGCCCAAGCAGGCACACTGCCGCCAAACCCAAGCCAATGCCCAAGCCACCGCCCCCGCCGCCTGAACCGGCCACGTCCAAAGCGCCCCGCAGCGCCGTCGTGCCGCAAGGCCGCAAGCAGCGCCTGCTGCAGCTGGGCCTGGCGGTGGGCGAGATGGCGGCCAGCGCTGCGGCCAACGGCCTGCAGGCCTGGGCCCGCGGTGAGCGGCCCAGCCTGTCGCAGTTGATGCTGTCACCCGACAACGCCGGCCGCCTGGCCGAGCGCCTGTCGCAGATGCGCGGCGCGGCGATGAAGCTGGGCCAGTTGATGTCGATGGACGGCCAGGGCGTGCTGCCGCCGCAGTTTGCGGCCCTGATGGGCGGCCTGCGCGACCAGGCCCATGCGATGCCGCCCGAGCAATTGGCCGAGCTGCTGACTGACCAATACGGCGCTGATTGGCCCCAGCGCTTTCGCCACCTCAGCCTGCAGCCGATGGCCGCAGCCTCCATCGGCCAGGTGCACCGCGCCGAGACCCATGCCGGCCAGGTGCTGGCGCTCAAGATCCAGTACCCCGGCGTGCGCGCCAGCATCGCCAGCGATGTCGACAACCTGGCCCTGCTGGCGCGCACCCCCGGCCTGCTGCCGGCGGGGCTGGACATCACGCCGCTGCTGGCCCGGGTGCGTGCACAGCTGGAGCAAGAGACTGACTACGCGGCGGAGGCCCGCGCCGCCAGCCTCTACCGGCGGCGCCTGGGGCGCGACCCCTTGCTCAGCGTGCCGGCTGTGCGCCGCGCCCACTGCACCGCGCTGATCCTGGCCACCGATTTCGCGCCCGGCATGCCGGTGGACCAGCTTGTCAAACTGGGCCTGTCGCAGGCGCTGCGCGACCGCGTGGCCACCGCGCTGTGCCGGCTGGTGATGCGCGAGCTGTTTGTGCTGCGCCTGGTGCAGACCGACCCCAACTTTGGCAACTACCTGTACGACAACCCCAGCGGCCGGGTCTGGTTGCTGGACTTTGGCGCCACCGAGGCGGTGGACCCGGCCCGCGCCGAGCAGTTGCGCAGCCTGGCCAGCGCGCTGCGCGATGACGACCCGCTACGCCTACGCGCCGCCGCCCGGCAGCTGGGTTATGTGACTGAGAGCGACCCGCCGGCCCAGGCCGAGGGTGTGCTGGCGATGCTGCAACTGGCCGGTGAGCCCTTCCGCCATCGCGGGCCCTATGACTTTGCGGCGTCGGGCTTGTCGAAACGGGCCTTCGAGCGTGTCCGCGACCAGTTTTTTGGCGACGGCTTTGCCCGCACGCCGCCGGCCGACCTGGTGTTTGTGCAGCGCAAGATCGTCGGCACTTTTCTGATGTGTGCCCGGCTGCAGGCGCGGGTGGATGTGGGCGCGGTGTTCAGCGAGCCACTTTGAGCCTGGCGGCCGCCGCCTGAGCGCTTGTGACCGGCGGCCCGACAATCGCCGCGTTGCGACTGGCGGACCCGAGATGAGCGACTTTGACGACGAAACCCGGCTGCTGGCCCAAGGCCCTGCGCCCCACAGCGCGGCCAGCCACCCCCGCTTCACAGGCCAGGTGCACCCGGCCTGGAACATCGGCGCCAACCCCAATGGCGGCTACCTGCTGGCGCTGGCGGTGGCCGCGCTGCAGCAGGCCCACCCGGCCCAGCCCGACCCCTTGAGCGTCACGGTGCACTACCTGCGCCCGGGCCTGGCCGGCC
>JANLZT010000007.1:0-3448 GCA_031366465.1 Betaproteobacteria bacterium
TGGCTGTCCGAGCTGATCTGGCGCGATTTCTACCACCAGATCCTGCACCACCATCCGCGCGTGGTGGGCCACTGCTTCAAGCCCGAGTACGACGCCATCAAGTGGGACCACGGCAAGCAGGCCGACGCCTTGTTCGCGGCCTGGGCGGCCGGCGCCACCGGCTACCCGCTGGTGGACGCGGCCATGCAGCAGATCAACCAGACCGGCTATATGCACAACCGGCTGCGCATGGTGGTGGCCAGCTTCCTGACCAAGGACCTGGGCCTGGACTGGCGCCGTGGCGAGGCCTACTTTGCGACCCACCTGAACGACTTCGACCTGGCCGCCAACAACGGCGGCTGGCAGTGGGCGGCGTCCACCGGCTGCGATGCCCAGCCCTACTTCCGCATCTTCAACCCGGTGACGCAGAGCGAGAAGTTCGATGCCGAGGGCAAGTTCATCCGCCGCTACCTGCCGCAACTGGCCCGGCTGCCGGACAAGTTGATCCATGCACCCTGGCTGGCCCGGCCACTGGACCTGGCCGCCGCCGGCCTGACCCTGGGTGTGGACTACCCGCAGCCGGTGGTGGCGCACGACCTGGCGCGCGAGCGCACGCTGGCGCGCTTTGCCGCCATCAAGGGCGGCCGCCCTGCGCCGACCTGACCAACCGCTCGCTCAGTGTTGTGCGGCGATGCTGGTGCGCGCCAGCAAGCCGCCAAAGCGTTGGGCCCACTGGCCCAGGCCCTGCGCATCGCCGTCGAACACGCTGCCCAGGAAGGCCATCGACAAGGCCTGGGTGGCCAGCTTGACCTGGGCGTTGAGGCCGGCACCGCCGCTGTTGCCGCGGTCACTGAAGATGTTGTGCGAGCCGCCCTCGAACACCGCCAGGGTCTTGGCCGCGCCGCCGGTGGCCTCGAACACCGCCAGCCGGTCACTCGCCGGGGAGTAGTAGCCCGGCACCCGGATGATGTCGTCGGTGGCGGTGATGTGCAGGCTGGGCACCTCGATAGCGCCCAGTATCTGGCCGGTGGATGACTCGCCATAGAAGGGCGGCGCCGAGATCACGATGGCAGCTTTGAGGCGCGGGTCGCGCAGATCGATCAACTGGCCGCCGCGCTCCAGCCGCGCGCCGACCGCCAGCAAGGTGGTGTTGGCGCCATAGGAATGGCCGGCCGCGATCAGGCGCTGGCGGTCGATCTGCTCGGCCAGCGGGCCGTCCAGCATCTGGTCGAGCGCAAAGCGCAGGTCGTGCACCCGGGCCAGCGCCTCGCTGTCCTGGGCGGCGGCCTGCAGCCGGTTGACCGCCCCCAGGATGTTGCCGGTCCAGACCGCCCGGTCACTGCCCACATGCTGCAGGTGCAGGCTGGCATAGCCCTGGCTGGCCCAGAACTGGCCCAGGTAGCTGTAGCCCCGACGGGTGCCGCCAATGCCGTGTGAGAACACGATCAAGGGCACCTTGTGCTGGACTGACGCCACCGCCGGCCAATACAGGCGCACCGGCACCGCGCGTTGGCGGCGGGCGTCCTGCCAATCGAACTCCTGCACGCTGTAGGGCGCTGCGGCCTCGGCCTGCAGCCCCGGCTGGGAAGCGCTGGCCGCCGGCCCGGTGGCGGCGGCTTGCGGATACACCGCAGCCGCCGGCAGCAACAGCAGACCGGCCAGCAGCAGGCCGGCGCACCGGCACTGGCCGCAGCGCCGGGCCAGCCGGCGCAGGGCCAGCCAGCGCGGGGACTCAGGCGCCAGGCCGGCGCCGGGCATAGCGCGCCACCAGGCTGAGCAACTCGTCCTCGACATAGGGCTTGCCCAGGTAATGATCGACGCCCAGCTCAGCGGCGTAGTCGCGGTGTTTCTGGGCGATCCGCGAGGTGATCATGATCACCGGCAACTGCGCCAGGCGGGCATCGCTGCGCATATTGCGCACCAGGTCAAAGCCGTCCATGCGCGGCATCTCGATGTCGGTCAGCAGCAGGGTCGGGACTTCGGCGCCCAGCTTGTCCAGGCCGTCCAGGCCGTCCTTGGCCACCGTCACCCGGTAACCCTCGCGCTCCAGCAGGCGCTGGGTGATGCGGCGCACGGTGAGTGAGTCGTCCACCACCAGCACCAGCGGCGCCAGCCTGGCCGCCGCGCCGGCCGCCGGCAGGCCATCCCCCGCCCCGCCGGCCGCTGACCGCAGCGCGGCCAGCGTGGCGGCGCGCGCGGGCTCACCGTAGAGCGTGGCCAGCGCCACCGGGTTGTAGATCAGCGCCGGCAGGCCGGACGGCAGCAGCGTCATGCCCACCAGGCCGGGCACCCGCGCCAGTTGCGGGCCGAGGTTCTTGACCACCACCTCCTGGTTGCCGATCACCTCATCGACATGCAGCATCACCCGCTGGGCCGCGCTGCGGATGATCAGCACCGGCGCGGTGCGCCCGCTGGCCACGCCCCGTGGGCTGCCCTGCAGCAGGCCATCGAACCAGAAGAAGGGCAGGGCCGCCGCGCCGTCGCCGTAAAGCCCGGTCTCGTAGGCCTTGGCCAGCTCGGCCAGCGGGGCCCGGCGGACCAGCTCGACCAGGGTGGAGGGCACCGCAAATGCGCGCTCGCCGCAGCGCAGCATCACCACCTGAGTAACTGCAGTGGTGAGCGGCAACACCAGCCGGATGCTGGTGCCCTGGCCGGGCGCGCTGGCGGTCTCGATGCGGCCGCCCATGGCATTGACATCGGTGCGCACCACGTCCATGCCGACGCCCCGGCCGGCCAGGTCGGTGATGGTGGCGGCGGTGCTGAAGCCGCTGTGGAAGATCAGGTTGGCCAGCTCGGCCTCGCCGGGCTGGGCGTCGGCGCTGAGCAGGCCCATCGCCAGCGCACGCGAGCGGATCGCCGCCAGGTCGAGGCCGGCGCCGTCGTCGCGCACCTCCACCGCCACCTCGTTGCCAACCTGGGTGACGGCCATGGTGATGGTGCCCACCGGCTCCTTGTGGGCCGCAGCGCGCCGTGCGGGGTCTTCGATGCCGTGCACCACGCAGTTGCGCAGCAAATGCTCAAAGGCCGGCAGCATGCGGTCGAGCACGCCGCGGTCGATCTCAACGCCACCGCCCTCGATGTCCAGCCGCACCGCCTTGGCGGTCTCCTTGGCGGCCTGGCGCACCACCCGGTAGAGGCGCTCTGACAAGCCCTCGAACTCCACCATCCGGGTGCGCAGCAGGTCGTCCTGCATGTCGCGCGTCATGCGGGCCTGGTGGGCCAGCGCGTCCTCGGTGGACTGCAGGGTGCGCTGCAGGCCGCGCTGCACGGTGGCGACATCGTTGACCGACTCGGCCATCATGCGGGTCAGTTCCTGGAAGCGCGTGAAGCGGTCGAACTCGAGCGGGTCGAAGCTTTCCAAAGCCGCTTTGGTCGCTTCCATGCGCGAGGCCATCTGCGTCTCGGCCTGCAGCTCGATGTCGCGCAACTGACCGCGCAAACGCTCCAGGTTGTCGGTCAGATCGCCCAG
>JANLZT010000010.1:0-6926 GCA_031366465.1 Betaproteobacteria bacterium
GGCTTCCATGCGCGCTCTTCTCGCTCTCGTCAATAGCCGAGGTAGGCGCGACGCACCGACTCGTCGTTCTTGATGGTCTGGGCCGGCCCCGACAGCGCCACCCGGCCGGTCTCCAGCAGGTAGGCGTGGTGGGCCAGGTCGAGCGCCAGGTTGGCGTTCTGCTCGACCAGCAGCATGCTGACGCCGTCCTCCTGGTTGATCCTGCGCATGATGCGGAAGATCTCGGCCACGATCAGCGGCGCCAGGCCAAAGCTGGGTTCGTCCAGCAGCAGCAGCTTGGGCCGCAGCATCAGCGCGCGGCTGATGGCCAGCATCTGCTGCTCACCGCCCGACAAGGTGCCGGCCTGCTGGTGGCGGCGCTCGCCCAGCCGCGGGAATCGCACATAGGCGCGCTCGATGTCGCGCGCCACCTCGTCGCGGTCCTTGCGAACGTAGGCACCGAGCTTGAGGTTTTCATCCACCGACAGCGCGGTGAAGGTGCCGCGGCCATCGGGCACATGGGCCACGCCCAGGCGCACCACGTTCTCGGTGGCCTTGCCCGCCAGTTGCACCTCGCCATCGCCGGCATTGAAGGCCAGGCTGCCGGTGGTGCGCACCACCTGGCACAGCGCCCGCAGGGTGGTGGTCTTGCCGGCGCCGTTGGCGCCCAGGATGGTGGTGATCTGGCCGGCCTCGATGGCGAAATCGATCTCGAACAACACCTGGGTGGCGCCGTAGAAGGCGCTGAGTTTCTGGGCGTCCAGCAGCTTAGCCATGGGCGGCCTCCTGGCCAGCACTTTGGCCGGCGTCTTGGGCGGCGTCTTGGGCGGCGTCTTGGACGGCAACCGCAGGCGCGCCCAGGTAGGCGGCGATCACATCAGGATGCTGCTGGATATGCTCGGGCGTGCCCTCGGCGATCTTCTTGCCGAAGTTGAGCGCCACGATGTGGTCGGACACGCTCATCACCAGGCTCATGTGGTGTTCTACCAGCAGCACGGTGATGCCCAGGGTGTTCTGCACGTCCAGGATCAGGCGGCCCAATTCACCCAGCTCCTCGTGGTTGAGGCCGGCGGCGGGCTCGTCCAGCAGCAGCAGTTTGGGGTCGGCCGCCAGCGCCCGACCCATTTCCACCCGTTTCTGGGTGCCAAAGGGCAGATCGCCGGCCGGCCGGTCGGCAAAGGCGCTGAGATGCAGGTAGTCCATGATCTCGTCGGCGCGCTGGCGCAGGCGGCGCTCCTCAGCACCGACGCTGGGCAGGCGCAAGGCGCTGGCCAGGAAGCCGGCCGACGAGCGCGAGTGGGCGCCGATCATGATGTTGTCGCGCACCGGCAGGCTGCGGAACATCGCCAGGTTCTGGAAGGTGCGGCCCATGCCCAGTTCGGCGATCCGGTGGGTGGGGGTGTTGGTGATCGAGCTGCCCTCGAACTCGATGTCGCCGGCCTGGTAGCTGTACAAGCGCGACAGGCAGTTGAACAGCGTGGTCTTGCCGGCGCCGTTGGGGCCGATCAACCCACAGACATGGCCCCGATCAACGTCGAAACTCACGCCGTCCAGGGCCACGATGCCGCCAAAGCGAACGGTCACCCCGCGCACACTGAGCAGGGGGGCGGTGGTGGAGCTGGGGCTGTCTCCCATCGTGGTGGTCGTCCTGCTTTCTGCGCGCCTGCCGGTAGCCGCCGGGCCAATCCCGGCGACCTTCCGGTTTATAGGGGGCGCATCCCACAACGGCAACGCGGGCTTGCCCTGACACCCCCGAGACAGGCTGTTCCAGGCTGCGCAGGCCGGGCGTGCGAGGATGGACGCCATGCTGACCACCGACGACCCCCTGCTGATTGGCGAGCAAGACGCGCGTGGCGTGATCACGCTGACGCTAAACCGGCCGCAGGCCTTCAATGCCTTGTCCGAGGCCATGCTCGACGCCTTGCAACTGGCGCTCGACGCCATCGCGGCCGACCCCCGGGCACGCCTGCTGGTGATACGCGCCACCGGCAAGGCCTTTTGCGCCGGGCACGATCTGAGGGAGATGCGGGCCAAGCCGTCCCAGGCCTACTACCAGCGGCTATTTGCGCAGTGCGGCCGCATGATGATGAGCCTGCAGCGCCTGCCGGTGCCGGTGATCGCCCAGGTGCAGGGCATCGCCACCGCCGCCGGCTGCCAATTGGTGGCGATGTGCGACCTGGCGGTGGCCGCATCGGATGCGCGCTTTGCCGCAAGCGGCATCAACCTGGGCCTGTTCTGCGCCACGCCCAGCGTGGCCTTGTCACGCAACCTGGGCCGCAAGGCGGCCTTCGAGATGCTGGTCACCGGCGCCTTCATCAGCGCCGACGAGGCCCTGGCCAAGGGCCTGGTCAACCGGGTGGTGGCACCTGAGGCGGTGGAGGCCGAAGTGGCGGCCCTGGTGGCGGCCATCGTCAGCAAACCCAAGCTGCCGTTGGCCATGGGCAAGGCCTTGTTTTACCGCCAGTTGGAGCAAGGCATCACCCACGCCTATGCCGATGCCAGCCAGACCATGGCCTGCAACATGATGGACGATTCAGCGCTGGAAGGCGTGCAGGCCTTTATCGACAAGCGCAAGCCGGATTGGGCGGCCTGATTTGTCAGTCCTTGAAGCCCGCTTCAGCGTGGTCGAGGTTTGGCCGATTCGATCAACGCTGCTTCTGCGCTGTTCAGCTCGAACAGCCCGTTGACCATTGCGTTGATGGCCAGTTCGCTGCGGGTCAGGGTTTCGTTGAAGCCTTCGACGGCGGCACTGGCCTGCCCAATTGCATCGTCCCATTGGTTGCGTTCGGCCATCGTCATGGCGCGCTTGAAACGCTTGTCGATTTCGGCCGCCAGGTCGGCAAATTCGGGAATGCATTGATCCCAGGCGGCGGGCAACTTGGCGCCGCCAGCCAGCCCACCTGGTGCAAGGTCTCGCAGCAGCCTGCGGCCGAAGCGTTTGATCTCAGTGTGCTTGCCCTGTGCAGCAGCCTGCGCCGATTCAGCCGACTCGGCAAGCCGGGCTCGCACCGCAGCATCGGCCGTCGGAATTGGAAAACTCTCGGCAAAAGTGCCCCTGACCGGGTAGAACCCGCCTCTCACTGGCGGGCAAATCTGCTTGGTGACAAACCACATCACGGAGGAATTCAAAAGCGCGGCTTCGAAGTAACCCGCATTCGGGATGCAATAGACATTGTCGTTGCCGAAAATGCCGTGCTCGTCAAAGTGATAGAGCGGCTCGGGCTGAAATCGTCCCCACGAAACCTTGGGCCCTTCATAGAGTTGCTTGTAGGCGGACTGCGGCTGCTGCAACTCGAACCAGGCCTGTTGCGTGGCACGCTTCTCGAGCCCTTGCCGGAAGCGGTGCAAATGCGCCTTGATTGCCGGGAAGTCATCAATGTCGATACCGGCCTTGGGCGTATAGATCAGCCAAAGGTCGCGTGATTGCGCATGCCACTTCTTCAGGTCTTTGCCTTCCAGGAAGGGGCGCAACAGCTCAGTACTGCGCGGATCGGCATGTGCCAGGGCATCGCGCTCGGCGCGGGTGACGACAAACGCATCGTTCAGCCCGGTCTTGATGCCAAACAGCGGCGATCCATAAACCTCTTTCAGGCTTGGCCGGCCATCAAACAGCTTGAGGCGCAGCCGCGCCAATGCATCGCTTTCGAATTGCCAGGGCCCGGCACCCAGTCGGCTTTGCGGCAAGCTGTCTGCAGACGACTCGAACGCACGGTGCAGATCACGCTGGCTTTGTGCATCGCTGTTGAAGTAGCGCACTGCCGCTTGGCCGTCGGGGTTGCCGCTGCGCTTGGCCACGAGAATCGCGGGATAGGTCGTGACACCGTCAAATAATTGCAGATCACCGAAATCGACGACAACTTCTAGTTGGGTATTGGCTACGAGGTAGCGCAGGTTCTCGCCTGCGCCGGTCTTGAAAAATGTACTGGACGCGATGAAGCCGACACGCCCACCGGCAGCCCCGTTGCGCAGCAAGCGGACGGCCAACTCAAAGAAATAACAGTAGAGATCGGCGCGATCAGCGGCGACTTCAAAACGCCCGTCCAGATAGGGTTTGAGGGACTTGAGCCTTTCCATGCGCACATAGGGTGGATTGCCGATGATCACGTCGAACCCCCCCACGGCCACGATCTCGGGGAAGGCGGTGGCCCAGTCGAACGCTTTGGCATCGTAGGCCAGCCCGCCATCGGCACTCGACACAATGCTGTTGCCCACGCGCAAGTTGGCTTCCAGGCTCTCCAACGGCTTACCATGGCGGGCGGTTTTCAGCCAAAGCGACAGTTTTGTGATCTCGATGCTCTCGGCATTCAGGTCAACGCCGAAGAGATTGCCGTTCAAGATTTCCCGATCAGCATTGAAGACTTCAAGGCTGCCAGTGATGGCGGCAATTTGCACGTTGACTTCGGAGTACGCCGCCAAGAGCAAGTCATAGGCCGCAACCAGAAAGGCACCTGACCCACAGGCTGGGTCGCAGACCTTGATGCGGGTCAACTCAGCTTGCCATAGTCGCCAAAACGCCAGTTCGACCACCCGGTTGGGTTGCGCTAACTTGGCCTTGGTGGCATAGGTCTTCTCTTCCGGGGTCGGTGCGCGCCACACCATGGCGCCATCCCGCGCATTCCTTGGCGGGCCGACATCCGTGGCGAACTGTCGCACGCAGGTCTGGCGTCGCTCGTCAAGCAAGCTGCCCAGAGTCTTGTCGACGACAAATGAGGTGACGAATTCCGGCGTGTAGACAATGCCGAATTCTTTGCGCGCCCCGGTAGTGGCCCGACTCGGGCGCGTAGCGTCTGATTCGCGCGCGACCAGTTCGAGGCGGCCAATGTCGGCCAAGCGCTGTAGTTCTTCGAGGTCGGTGATCGATTGCTCGAAAATGTGTCCCAGCACGTTGACCGAAACTTCACCGCCGAAGTCGTAGCGGCTGAATTCAAGAAACACGTCGCAGACGGCGTCTGGTACACGCAGCGCGCCGTCCAGCAGCGGATCATAGGCAAACAGACCACCGTTGTAGGGAGGTATCTGCTTGGCCGGCAAGCCCTTGTCCACCCCACGGAACAGGCCTTTGTAGTTTTCGTACCTGGGTTGGGGCGCCCAGGCACTGCCGCCGTTGTGAACATCCTCCAGCGTGTGCGGTGGCAGCAGGGCACGCTGCTGCGCGAAGGCCACGAAGAGCACGCGGTCCAGCAGCTTCTGCGAAGGCGCGATCATGGCGCCTGGGTCCATGCCATTGGCATCAGCTAGCGCAGCAATGAGATGGATGCGCCAGCGTTTGTAGTCGGCATAGAGCGCTCGTGTGATCTCTTGCTCGCGACGAATGGACTCGTCCAGCAGCTGTGCCGTGAATCCGCCCAACAGTTGATCCGCACCAAGTACTCGCATGAACCGGTGGTACTGAGCCGGATCGTCAGCCAATTCGAGGAGATCAAATCTTTCATAAACACGCCGCGTATAGCCCACCGCATACAGCCGGATTTCCAGCATGTTGGACAACACCAGAAACTTGGCGTGCGGTGTGTCCATCGCGTATTCCCACACCTGTTGCACAGGTGATTTGTGCCGCCCCGGTAGACTGATGTCGAGGTTTGGGGTGTCAGCACCTTTCAATTCGACCGGTGCCACCACCTTGTGCGTGGCGGGGCCAAAGTGCCCCAGTGCCAAGTCGGCCGAGCCGGTGCCGGTTCGTGCCTCTTCACTGACCGTGTAGGCCGCATTGCCACTGCCAAAAGGCTGGTAGCCCAGCAGCTTGACGAAGAACTTCTCAATGAACGGGCCGCGGATTTGTTGTTCGCTGCGACGGCGCAGTGAGCCATCGCGGATAGCCATGGCCCAGTCACTCAGAAGCCTCTGGTGGGCTTCGGGGACAGGCGAAACCGGCAGGTTCCTGTCGAGAACACGCCGGCTGAACAGAGATTGGTGGTCGAGGGGAATTTGCGCCATGTTCGCCATTGTGGCTGGCGTCTGGGCGGCCCGAGACAAGCCCCGGTTCTACGAACTTGACGAGACCTTGTGTCTCATCAGCCGGCCACGTTCCCGTTCCCATTCCCGGTCCTTGGACGCGTTGCGCTTGTCATGCTCGGCCTTGCCCTTGGCCAGTGCGATGTCGACCTTCACCCGGCCGCCCTTGTAGTGCAGGTTCAGCGGCACCAGGGTGAAGCCGCGCTGCTCGACCTTGCCGATCAGGCGGCGGATCTCCTGCTTGTGCATCAGCAGCTTCTTGGTGCGGTCGGCCTCGGGATTGACATGCGTCGACGCTGAATTCAAGGCATTGATGCGGCAGCCGATCAGGTAGAGCTCGCCGGTCTTGATCACCACATAACCGTCGGTCAGCTGCACCTGGCCGGCGCGGATGGCCTTGATCTCCCAGCCGTCCAGCACCATGCCGGCCTCGTGGCGCTCCTCGATGTGGTAGTCGTAGCGGGCGCGGCGGTTCTCGGCGATCGGGCCGGACGGCGGCAAGTCCTTGGGCGCCAGCTTGGGGGCGTCCTTCAGCGGGGCGGTGCGGACAGGCGGGCTTTTGACTTTTGGCAGGGACATGGGGGCCAGCAAGACGGGGCCGCCGGGCGTTGGTGGCGGGTGTGGACAGCAGGCGGCCCCTAGAATTCAGCCCATTGTATGAAGCATGTGAAAAAGTCAGTCCTGCTCTGGTACTCGGCCCCCGAGATGTATGCGCTGGTCACCGCGGTCGAGGCCTACCCCTCATTCCTGCCCTGGTGCGAGAAGGCCGAGGTGCTGAACCATGCCGGCGACGCCATGACGGTCCGCCTGCACCTGCACTATGCCGGCCTGCGCCATGCCTTCACCACCCGCAACCAGCACACGCCCGAGCAGTTGGTGGTGATGCAACTGGTGGACGGGCCGTTTTCCGACCTGGAAGGCACTTGGCGCTTCGTGGCCATCGGCACGGCCGGCACGGCGGCCTGCCAGGTCGAGTTCGACCTGCGCTATGCCTT
>JANLZT010000414.1:0-7106 GCA_031366465.1 Betaproteobacteria bacterium
CCTTGATCTTGGCCGACAGCCGGCTCTTGTGGCGGGCGGCCTTGTTCTTGTGGAAGATGCCTTTGTCAGCGACCGAGTCGATCACCGACTGGGCGTTCTTGAACAGGGCGGCCGGCGCGGCCTTGTCGCCACCGGCGGCAGCCTTGTCGAGCGCCTTTTGCACGTTCTTGACCACGGTGCGGAACTTCGAGCGCAGCGAGGTGTTGGCGGCGTTGAGCACCACATCCTGGCGGGCGCGTTTGCGGCCCGATGCCAGTCGGACGGTTTTCTTCTTGGCTTTTGCAGCGGTGGCCATGGTGGTGCGGATCCTCGTGCGGAAATATGAAGCTGAGCCCATGACTATAGCATCGACCCGTCGGTGCAACCCAATGTGGTGGGCAGGTGGTTTCTATAATGCGAAAAACATGACCCTGTTCAAGGCTGCTTTTTCTGTCTCGGCGCTGACCCTGCTGTCGCGCATCACCGGCCTGGTTCGTGAGCAGATCGGTGCCGCCTTGTTCGGCACCTCGGCCATGATGGACGCTTTCCAGATCGCGTTCCGCATCCCCAATCTGCTGCGCCGGCTGTTTGCCGAAGGCGCTTTTGCCCAGGCCTTTGTGCCCTTGCTGGCCGCCACCCGGGCCGCCGATGGCGACGCCGCCACCCGGGCCCTGGTGGACGCGGTGGCCACCGTGCTGGCCTGGGCCCTGCTGCTGACCTGCGCGCTGGGCATCGTCGCCGCACCGCTGCTGGTGTGGCTGCTGGCCTCGGGTTTTGCGCCGGCCACCGACGCCGCCGCCGTGGCCATGACGCGCTGGATGTTCCCCTACATCGGCTGCATGTCGATGGTGGCGCTGGCCTCGGGCGTGCTCAACACCTGGCGGCGCTTTGCGGTGCCGGCCTTCACGCCGGTGCTGCTCAACCTGTGCGTGATCGGCGCTGCCTGGCTGGGCGTGCCGCTGCTCCAGGCCCGCGGCATCGAGCCGGTGTACGCGCTGGCCATCGGCGTGATGGTGGGCGGCGTGCTGCAACTGGGCCTGCAGGTGCCGGCGCTGCTGCGCATCGGCATGCTGCCGCAGATCGGCCTGGCGCCCGCGCGGCTGGGGGCGGCCTGGCGCCACCCCGGCGTGCGGCGCATGTTGGCCAAGATGGGGCCGGCGCTGCTGGGGGTGTCGGTGGCGCAGATATCCCTGATGGTCAATTCCCAGATCGCCAGCCATTTGGGCACCGGCGCGGTGTCCACCCTGGTCTATGCTGACCGCCTGATGGAGCTGCCGATCGCGCTGCTGGGGGTGGCGCTGGGCGTGGTGTTGACGCCCCAGCTGGCGGCGGCCCGGGCTGTCGATGATCCGCAGCGCTACTCGGCCCTGCTCGACTGGGGGCTGCGCCTGGCGCTGCTGCTGGCGCTGCCCTGCGCGGCGGCGCTGCTGGTGTTTGCCCAGCCGATGGTGGCCACCTTGTTCCATCGCGGGGCGTTCGAAGCGCCGGCCGTGGCCAGCACCAGCCTGGCGGTGATGGGCTGGGGTGTCGGCGTGCTGGGCCTGGTGGCCATGAAGGTGGTGGCGCCGGCTTTTTTTGCCCAGCACGACATGCGCACACCGATGCGGGTGGCGATTGCCGCGCTGCTGCTGACCCAGTTGCTCAACGCTGTGCTGGTCTGGGGCCTGGGGCTGGGCGTGGCGGCGCTGGCCTTGTCGATAGGCCTGGCCGCCAATGCCAATGCCGGCCTGCTGCTGTGGCTGCTGCGCCGGCGCGGCCACTACCTGCCGTCGGCCGGCTGGCTGGGCTTTGTGGGGCGGGTGGCGCTGGCCAGCGCGGTGATGGGCGCTGGCCTGGCGCTGGCAGCACGCCGCATCGACTGGCTGGCCCTGGGCGCCCACGAATGGGCGCGGGCCGGCGCGATGGCGCTGGCCTTGGCGATATCGGCCGGCGTCTACTTTGGCCTGCTGGCGCTGCTGGGCATCCGCGCTCGCAGCTTCATGCGCAGGGCTTGAGGCGATCACTGCCAACCCAGCCTGCCCGGCCCAAAGCCCGACAGGCCCCTAGACTCAAGGCCATGAAGCACCTGCCCGTCGCCGCGCCGTCGGCCCTGGCCTACTTTGCCACCCTGGTTGCCGAGGACCCCGGCTTTGCGCTGATCGAGGCCGCCATCTGTGTGGCCCATGACGACCACCCGCAGCTCGACGCGCAGGCCGTGCTGGCCGACATCGACCGCCTGGCCCAGGTGCTGCGCGCGCGGCTGCCGGCCGACGCCTCGCCTTTGCGGCGGCTGAAGGCGCTGAGCCAGTACTTCTTCGGTGAGCTGGGTTTTGCCGGCAATGTCAACAACTACTACGACCGCCGCAACAGCTACCTGCACGAGGTGTTGGCCGCGCGCCGTGGCATCCCCATCACGCTGGCCTTGTTGTATTGCGAGCTGGCGACTCAGTTGGGGCTGACGGCGAATGGCGTGTCCTTCCCGGGGCATTTCCTGATCAAGCTGAGGATGCCGCAGGGCGAGGTGGTGATCGATCCCTTCGACGGCAGGTCACTGTCGCGCGAGGATCTGGACGAGCGGCTGCTGCCCTACCGGCAGCGGCATGGCCTGGAGGGTGACTTCGAGGCGCCGCTGGGCCTGTTCTTGCAGGCCGCGCCGCCGCGCGATGTGCTGGCGCGGCTGCTGCACAACCTCAAGGAGATCCACCGGGCCGGCGAGGACTGGCCGCGGCTGTTGGCGGTGCAGCACCGTCTGGTGCTGCTGCTGCCCAGCGTGCCCGAAGAGCTGCGTGATCGCGGCCTGGTCTGGGCCGAGCTGGGCCGCCCGGTCGAGGCGGCCCAGGACCTGGCGCTCTACCTGGCCGGCCGGCCCGCTGCCGACGATGCCCAGGCCCTGCGCGAACGGCTGGTCGAATTGCGCCGCAGCGGCCCGCCCGGGCTGCACTGAAAAGCTGTCAAACAGCCCGCCCCTACAATTTGTCGCCGCGCCGATGACCCTCACCCCCACCCAACGCCAATCGTTCAGCTGGGCCGCGCTCGCCGCCAGCGCGCTGCTGCTGCTGTGGCTGCTGGCGCCGGTGCTCACCCCCTTTGTGGTCGCGGCGGTGCTGTCTTATGTGCTGCATCCGCTGGTGGAGGTGCTGGCCGCGCGGCGCTGGCCCAGGCTGCTGGCGGTGGTGCTGGTCGAAGGCCTGGCGCTGCTGCTGGCACTGGCGGTGTTGCTGCTGATCGTGCCGGTGCTGGCCAAGGAGCTGCCGCTGCTCAAGGCGCAAGTGCCGCCGCTGCTGGACCGGCTGGGTCAGGGCCTGCAGCCCTGGCTGCAGCGCTTGGGAATCAATGTGCAGCTCGACATCGCCAGCATCAAGACCTGGCTGAGCCATTTGCTGGACGCCAACATGGACGACTGGCTGGCCAAGGCCCTGGCCTCGGCGCGCATTGGCGGCAGCGTGCTGCTGTCGGTGCTGGGCAACCTGATCCTGATCCCGGTGGTGCTGTTTTATTTGCTGATGGACTGGCCGCAACTGGCGCACCGGGTGCACCGCCTGGTGCCGCCGCGCCTGGCGCCCATGGTGGGCGGCTTTCTGGCCGAATGCGATGCGGTGCTGGGCCAATACCTGCGTGGCCAGTTGCTGGTGATGGTGGTGCTGGCGCTGTACTACGCCGGGGCGCTGGCGGCGGTGGGCTTTGAGCTGGCGCTGCCCATCGGCGTGTTCACAGGCCTGGCGGTGGCCATCCCCTACGTGGGCTTCGGCCTGGGCCTGGTGCTGGCGCTGATGGCCGCGCTGCTGCAGTTTGGCAGCCTGGGCGGCGTGGCGGCGGTGGCAGCGGTGTACGGCGTGGGCCAGTTGCTGGAGGGCTTTGTGCTGACCCCGCGCCTGGTGGGCGAGCGCATCGGCCTGAGCCCGCTGGCGGTGATCTTTGCGCTGCTGGCCTTTGGCCAGTTGTTCGGCTTTGTCGGCGTGCTGATCGCGCTGCCGGTCAGCGCGGTGGTGCTGGTGGCACTGCGCCGCGCCCACCGGGCCTATCTGGACAGCCCGCTGTACCAGGGTTGAGCGCGTCATGAGCAAATGTTGCTTGGCCACTTTGCTCATCCCCCCTGGGGGGCGGACGACGTATGTCGTCGGCCTGGGGGCACTTTGAAGCAGATCCCCTTGCCGATCTCGCCGCCACCGGCGCTGGGCTTTGATCAGTTGGTGGTGGGCCGCAATGCCGAAGCCCTGGCCCATCTGCAGGCGCTGGCCCGCAACCCGGCCGGCGCCGCGCCGGTTTACCTGTGGGGCGGGCCGGGCACCGGCAAGACCCGCTTGCTGCAGGCGCTGGCGGCCCAGCACCAGGCCGATGGCGACAGTGTGGGCTGGTTCGATGCCGATGCGCCCGGGCCCTGGCGGCTCAACCCCGCCTGGCGCCTGGTGGTGGTGGATGGCTGCGACGCGCTGGACGCCGAGCGCCAGCAGGCGGCGTTTGCGCTGTTTGTCGAGGCCGATGCCCATGCCGTGCAGTGGGCCGCTGCCGGCCGATTGCCGCCGGTGGATTTGGCCCTGCGCGACGACCTGCGCAGCCGCCTGGGCTGGGGCCATGTGTTTGCCTTGCAGGCGCTGGGCGAGGGCGAGACCCGGGCCGCGCTGCGGCGCGAGGCCGACCGGCGCGGCATCTTTTTGTCCGACGAGGTGATGGGCTATTTGCTCACCCATCTGCGCCGCGACTTAGGGCATCTGATGGGCCTGCTGGACCGGCTGGACGGTTTTGCCTTGGCCGAGCACCGCCACGTCACCGTGCCGCTGCTCAAGAAGATGCTGGCCGAGACCCCGGGGCCCGGCCTGTGAAGCTGGCCCTGTTCGACCTGGACGGCACCCTGATCGCGGGGGACTCCGACCATGCCTTTGGCGAATTCATCGTCGCCCAAGGCTGGGCCGACGGCCTGCTTTATCGCCAGCGCAACGATGCTTTTTTCAGCCAGTACCAGGCCGGCACGCTCGACATCGACGAGTACATCGCCTTCACCACCCGCGCCTGGCGCGACCGCCCGCTGGCCGAGCAGGCGCGGCTGAGCCAGCGCTTCATGGCCGAGGTGATGGCGCCGCAGTTGCTGGTGCCCGCGCGGGCGCTGCTGCAGGCCCACCGGGATGCCGGCGACCTGATCGCCATCGTCACCGCCACCAATGAGTTCATCACCCGGCCCATCGCCGATGCCTTGGGCGTGGCCCACCTGCTGGCGGTGCAACTGGAGCGCGACGCCCAAGGCCACGCCACCGGCCGCATCCACGGCGTGCCCAGCTTCCGCGAGGGCAAGATCACGCGGGTGCAGCAGTGGCTGGCCGGCCTGGGTTTGACGCTGGCCAGCTTTGAGCGCAGCGTGTTCTACAGCGATTCCACCAACGACCTGCCGCTGCTCGACATCGTCAGCGAGCCGGTGGCCACCAATCCCAGCCCGGCCCTGGGGGCCATCGCCCAAGACCGCGGCTGGCGCATCCTGAGGTTGTTCGAATGATCAAGAAGTTCATCTCCCGCCTGCTCGGCAAAGCCTCGCCCGGGGCTGCCGCAGCGGCGGCTGCACCGGCCATCGCTGCGGCGGTGGCGCCGGTGATCCCGACCATCCCCACCATCCCAACCATTCCGCTGGGCAAACGGGTGGAGGTGCCGGCCAGCGCCCATGGCATCGACCCCAGCCTGGTGGACGAGCGCGCTGTCAAGGTGGTGCGCACCCTGCAGCAGGCTGGCTTCAAGGCCTATGTGGTGGGCGGCGCGGTGCGCGACCTGCTGGTCGGCCTGCGGCCCAAGGACTTTGACGTGGCCACCGACGCCACGCCCGAGCAGGTCAAGGGCCTGTTCCGGCGCGCCTTCATCATCGGCCGGCGTTTTCGCATCGTGCATGTGATCCATGGCCGCGGCCGCGACCACGAGGTGATCGAGGTGTCGACCTTCCGCGCCTACATGGACAACGCCGAGGCCATGCAGGTGCCCGGCTTTGAGAAGACCAGCGTGGCCGCGCTGGCCGGCAGCGCGCATGCGGTGGACGCCAGCGGCCGGGTGCTGCGCGACAACGTCTGGGGCCCGCAGATCGAGGACGCGGCGCGCCGCGACTTCACCGTCAACGCGATGTACTACGACCCCGAGAGCCAGCTCGTGATCGACTACCACCACGGCATCGCCGACGTGGCGGCCAAGCTGCTGCGCCTGATCGGCGACCCTGCCACGCGCTACCGCGAAGACCCGGTGCGGCTGATCCGCGCCGCCCGCTTTGCCGCCAAGCTGGGTTTTGCGCTGGAAAAGCGCACTGCCGCGCCGATTGCCCAGACCGCGCCGCTGCTGGCCAATGTGCCGGTGTCACGCATGTTCGACGAGATGATCAAGCTGCTGCAGACCGGCCACGCGCTGGCCAGCATCGCGTCGCTCAAGGCCCTGGGCCTGAACCAGGGCGTGTTCCCGGTGCTCGACGCGGTGTTCGATGAGGCCCGCAGCACGCCTCAAGAACTTGCCCAAAAACAGGCCTTCATCCGCCAGGCCCTGGCCGATACCGACCGCCGCGTGGGCGAGGGCAAGCCGGTAGCGCCCAGCTTCTTGCTGGCCTGCCTGCTGTGGCATG
The DNA here is from genome assembly GCA_031366465.1 of Betaproteobacteria bacterium. Taxonomy (GTDB): domain Bacteria; phylum Pseudomonadota; class Gammaproteobacteria; order Burkholderiales; family Burkholderiaceae_C; genus Pseudaquabacterium. The sequence continues at coordinate 6,539 of JANLZT010000414.1, forward strand.
ACGTGCTGGCCGGCTGGCGCGCCAACCAGGCCACTGGCGAGCACCTGGTGCCGGCGCTGCAGGCGGCGGTGGACGCGGTGTTCGATGCACGCATCGGCGACATCTCGGGCCGCGGCAAGCTGGGTGCCGACATGCGCGAGATCTGGATGCTGCAGCCGCGCTTTGAGCGCCGCCAGGCCAACACGGCGTTCTCGATGATCGAGAGCCCGCGCTTCCGGGCCGGTTTCGATTTTCTGCGGCTGCGCGCCGATGTGGGCGAGGCGCCGGGGGATCTGGCCGATTGGTGGGAGGACTTTTCACTCGGCAGCGACGACGAGCGCGAGGCCTTGCTGGTGGCGGTGCGCGAGGCCCAACGCCACAGCCCGCGCAAGCCGTCCGCGCGCGGCCCGGCCAAGCCGGCGCCAGGCCGCGACGGTGATGTGGATGACCCCAGCGGCGCGTCGGCAGCCGGCCAGCCCGGGGCGGCTGCCGATGCCGAGCATGAAGCCGAGCCCGACCTGGCGGCCGACCGGCTGGCCGACGACGGTGCGCCCGACCCCGACGCCACGGCGCCGGCCCGCAAGCGCCG
>JANLZT010000085.1:0-6792 GCA_031366465.1 Betaproteobacteria bacterium
CCCTTCGACCGCATGCTGGTGGCCCAGGCCATGGTTGAACCTTTGCACCTGTTGACGCACGACGCCTCACTGTCGGCCTATTCAGAACTTGTGATCCTGGTCTGATCGCGCGCCGGCACTGCCCGCTGCCTGACGACCACCCCCCTGCCCATGCCCGAACAACTCTCCCTGCTCACCCCCCCGCCCGGCGACAACCCCGACGCCATCACCCTGGCCCACTACGCCGAGCGCGCCTACCTCGAATACGCGCTGTCTGTCGTCAAGGGCCGGGCCCTGCCGGATGTGTGTGACGGTGCCAAGCCGGTGCAGCGGCGCATCCTGTACGCCATGCAGCGCATGGGCCTGGGCCACACCGGGCCGGGCGCGGCGGGCGCGCCCAAGCCGGTCAAGAGCGCGCGGGTGGTGGGCGATGTGCTGGGCCGCTTTCATCCGCACAGCGACCAGGCCGCCTATGACGCGCTGGTGCGCATGGCCCAGGATTTCTCGCTGCGCTATCCGCTGATCGACGGCCAGGGCAATTTCGGCAGCCGCGACGGCGATGGCGCGGCGGCGATGCGCTACACCGAGGCCCGTCTGTCACCCATCGCCCGCCTGCTGCTGGACGAGATCGACGAAGGCACGGTGGATTTCATCCCCAACTACGACGGCAGCACCATCGAGCCGCGCCTGCTGCCGGCGCGGCTGCCGTTTGCGCTGCTCAATGGCGCGTCGGGCATCGCGGTGGGCCTGGCCACCGAGATCCCCAGCCACAACCTGCGCGAGGTGGCGGCGGCTGCGGTGGCGCTGATCCGCAACGAGGCGCTCAGCGACGACGAGCTCTACGGCCTGATCCCCGGCCCCGACTACCCCGGCGGTGGCCAGATCATCAGCACTGACGCCGACATCCGCGAGGCCTATGCCAGCGGCCGGGGCAGCCTGAAGGTGCGCGCCCGCTGGAAGATTGAAGACCTGGCGCGTGGCCAGTGGCAATTGGTGGTGACCGAGCTGCCGCCCGGCACCAGTTCTCAGCGTGTGCTGGAAGAGATCGAGGAGCTGACCAACCCCAAGCTCAAGGCCGGCAAGAAGGCGCTGTCGGCCGACCAGGTGCAGATGAAGGCTGGCATCCTGGCGGTGCTGGACGCGGTGCGCGATGAATCGGGCCGAGACGCGGCGGTACGCCTGGTTTTCGAACCCAAGACCCGCACGGTGGGGCAGGACGAGCTGGTCAACCAGCTGCTGGCCCACACCAGCCTGGAGACCAGCGCACCGATCAACCTGACGATGGTCGGCCTGGACGGCCGGCCCACCCAGAAGTCGCTGCGCCAGATGCTCAGCGAATGGCTGGCCTTCCGCCAGACCACGCTGGCCCGGCGCAGCCAGTACCGGCTGGACAAGGTGCTGGCGCGCATCCACATCCTCGAAGGCAGGGCGCTGGTGCTGCTCAACATCGACGAGGTGATCCGCATCATCCGCCATGCCGATGAGCCCAAGCCGGCGCTGATAGCGGCCTTCCAGCTCAGCGACCGCCAGGCCGAGGACATCCTGGAAATCCGCCTGCGCCAACTGGCCCGGCTGGAGGGCATCCGCATCGAGCAGGAGCTGAAAGGCCTGCGCGAGGACCAGGCCAAGCTGGAAGAAATCCTGGGCAGCCCGGCAACGCTCAAGCGCCTGCTCATCAAGGAAATCGAGGCCGATGCCAAGGCCCATGGTGACGAGCGCCGCACCCTGATCCAGGCCGACAAGCGCGCTGCTGTGCAAGTCAGGGTGGTGGATGAGCCCGTCACCGTGGTGGTCAGCCAGAAGGGCTGGGTGCGGGCGCTCAAGGGCCATGAGGTGGATGCGGCCACGCTGCAGTTCAAGGCCGGCGATGCCTTGCTCTCAGCCACAGCCTGCCGCAGCGTGCACACCCTGCTGGTCTTTGGCAGCGCCGCCAAGGGCAGCGGGCGGGTCTACTCGATTGCTGTGGCGGCACTGCCCGGCGGTCGCGGTGATGGCGTGCCCGTCACCAGCCTGATCGACCTGGAGCCCGGCACCCAGCCGGCCCACTACTTTGCCGGCCCGGCTGAGGCCCTGCTGCTGCTGGCCAACAGCGGCGGCTATGGCCTGCTGGCCCAGGCCGGCGACATGCAGGGCCGCAACCGGGGCGGCAAGGCCTTTTTGACGCTTGAGGATGACGAGCGCCTGCTGCCGCCCCGCCTGGTGCTGCCCCAGCACAGCCAGTGGGCCTGCCTGGCGGCGGATGGGCGCTTGCTGGTGTTCCCGCGCGATGAGCTCAAGCTGCAGCCCAACGGCGGCCGGGGCTTGACGCTGATGGACGTGGACGCCAGTGCGCCGCTGCTGGCCGCCGCGCCTTGCCATGACGTGCTGACGGTGCTGGGCAGCGGCCGGGGCGGCAAGCTGCGCGATGAGGTTTTGAAGTACAGCGGCCTGGCCGCCCATGCCGGCAAGCGTGCGCGCAAGGGCCGCAAGGTGGACGGGTTGATGAAGGTGCTGGGGCTGGCTTGACCCAACCAGTCAGCCAGCCCCCGGCCGGGCCGGCCGGCTCTGACCCTCGGCTGGCCCTGCCGCTGTGGCGCCAGCGCGAGTTCCGCCTGCTGTGGGGCGCCCAGGTGGTGTCCACGCTGGGCTCGCATGCTGCCGGCATCGTGGTGCCGCTGTTGATCCTGGCGATGACCCGTTCGCCCGCCGCGGTGGGCCTGGCCAGCGCGCTGGGCGTGGTGCCCTACCTGCTGCTGGTGCTGCCGGTGGGCGCGCTGATTGACCGCTGGGACCGCCGCCGCGTGATGATCGCTGCCAACCTGGGCGCGGCGATGGTGGCGCTGAGCGTGCCGCTGGCAATCGTGTTCGATGCCTTGACGGTGGGCCAGCTTTACCTGGTGGCGGCCTTGCACGGCACCTGCGGGGTGTTCTTCAACATTGCCGAGACCGCTGCGCTGCCCAGGCTGGTGGCCAAGCCGCAACTGCCGCAGGCGGTGGCCCAGAACCAGGTGGGCTATGCCACATCGGCGATTGCCGGTCCGGCGCTGGGCACCTGGCTTTACCAGTCCTTCGGTCGGGCCCTGCCCTTTGTGGTGGACGCCGCCAGCTACCTGGCGTCGGCCTGGGCCGTGTGGCGGCTGCGCACCGATTTTTCACCCGTGGCCAACCCTGCGCCCCGGCATCTGCGCCGTGAGGTGATGGTGGGCCTGCGCTGGGTCTGGGGTGAGCGCCTGGTGCGCGATCTGGCCTTTCTCACCGGCAGCAGCAACTTTGTGCATGCGGCCCTGCCATTGCTGCTGATCGTGATGGCGCAAGCCCAGGGCGCAGCTGAGTCGCAGATTGGCCTGATCTTCAGCGCGGCGGGTGTGGGCGGGGTGCTGGGTGGCCTGGCCGGGCCTTTGGTTCAGCGGCGCTTTCACTTCGGCCCCATCCTGTTCACCACCCTGCTGCTGCAGGCGCTGGTGTTGGTCGCCGTCTTGCTGGCGCATGGGCTGGGCATCGGCAGCCCGCTCTGGCTGGGCCTGGCCTTTGCCGCGGTGATGTTCGTCGCGCCGATCTACAACGTGGTGCAGTTCAGCCACCGCCTGGCGATGATCCCCGACGGTTTGCAGGGCCGGGTCAACAGCGCTTACCGTCTGGTGGCGCATGCGCTGCAGCCGGTGGGCGCGGCGCTGTGCGGCCTGCTGGTGGAGCACTGGGGCGTAACGCCGGCCCTGGCGCTGTTTGTGGCGGTCTACTTCGGCGTGGCCCTGGCCGCCAGGCTGGACCCACCGATCTGGCGCGAGGGCCGGCCAGCCCGGCCGGCAGCGGCCACGTCGCCGGGGTGACAGGCCGGCGTGCTGAGTGGGCGCTGACCGGGCGCTGTCTAGGGGTTGCCCCGGGGTTTCAGGCAGCCGTCGGGCAGCGGCCACACCTTAGACTGGCCCGCAGCACAAGGAGCGCCCGGCGCGCGCCGCCGATGTCGGTGGCCGCTGGCTGCAGGGGCTCCAAACCAGGAGCCGTTGCCCGTGCATCCCACCAATGTGGCCGACCCGGATTACTTCCACAAGGTCGTCGATTGCCAATGGGCCTGTCCGGCCCACACCCCCGTCCCCGAGTACATCCGCCTGATCGCCCAGGGCCGTTACGACGACGCCTACATGGTCAATTGGGTGTCCAACGTCTTCCCCGGCGTGCTGGGCCGCACCTGTGACCGGCCCTGTGAGCCGGCCTGCCGGCGCGGCCGGGTGGAGGAAGAAAACACGCCCAAACCCGAGCCGGTGGCGATCTGCCGCTTGAAGCGCGTGGCGGCTGATTTCAAGACCGACGATGTGCGCGCCCGCATGCTGCGGTCCGGCCGCAAGAACGGCAAACGGGTGGTCTGTGTCGGCGCCGGGCCGGCCTCGCTGACGGTGGCGCGCGACCTGGCGGCCCAGGGCTATGCGGTCACGGTCTACGACGGCGAGAAGAAAGCCGGCGGCTTCATCCGCAGCCAGATCCCGCGCTTCCGCCTGCCCGAGAGCGTGATCGACGAGGAGTGCGACTACATCCTCAACCTGGGCGTGGACTTCCGCAGCGGCCAGCGCATCGCGTCGATGACGGCCTTGTTGGCCGAGGGCTGGGACGCGGTTTTCATCGGCTGCGGCGCGCCGCGTGGCCGCGACCTGGATTTGCCCGGCCGGCAAGAGGCCAGTGCGGCCATCCATATCGGCATCGACTGGCTGGCGTCGGTCTCATTCGGCCATGTCACCCGGGTGGGCAAGCGGGTGATCGTGCTGGGCGGCGGCAACACCGCGATGGACTGCTGCCGCTCGGCGCGGCGCCTGGGCGCCGACGATGTCAAGGTCATCGTGCGCTCGGGGTTTGACGAGATGAAGGCCTCGCCCTGGGAGAAGGAAGACGCCCAGCATGAGGGCATCCCCATCATCAATTGCCATGTGCCCAAGGCCTTTTTGCGTGAGGGTGGCAAGCTCACCGGCATGCGCTTCGAGGTGGTGGCCGCCGTCTATGACGACCAGGGCCGCCGCAGCTTGAAGCCCACCGGCCAACCCGAGGTGGACTTTGATTGCGACGAGGTGCTGATCGCGGTGGGCCAGGAGAACAGCTTCCCGTGGATCGAGCGCGATTGCGGCATTGCCTTTGACGAATGGGGCCTGCCCACGCTGGACGCCAAGACCTTCCAGGCCAGCCTGCCGAATGTGTTCTTTGGCGGTGATGCGGCGTTTGGGCCCAAGAACATCATCAGCGCGGTGGCCCATGGCCACGAGGCCGCTGTGTCGATTGACCGCTTGCTGCACGGCGAGCCAGTCACCCAGCGCCCACCGCCGCATTTGAACCTGCTGTCGCAGAAGATGGGCATCCACGAGTGGAGCTATGCCAATGCGGTGTCTGACGACGCGCGTTTCAAGGTGCCCTGGGCCAATGCCCAAAAGGCGCTGGCCAATATCAAGGTCGAGGTCGAATTGGGCTTTGATCTGCCCACCGCTTTCAAAGAGGCCTAGCGCTGCCTGAATTGCGATGTGCAGACGGTGTTCAATGACAAGCAATGCATTGAATGCGATGCCTGTGTCGATATTTGCCCGATGGACTGCATCAGCTTCACCGCCAATGGCGACGAGGCCGACTTGCGCGGCCGATTGAGTGCGCCGGCCGCCAATGCCGAGCAGGCTTTGTATGTGAGTGCCGCATTGAAGACGATGCGGGTGATGGTCAAGGACGAGGACGTCTGCCTGCACTGCGGCCTGTGCGCCGAGCGTTGCCCCACTGGCGCCTGGGACATGCAGAAGTTCTTGCTGCAGACCACCCAGGCCGGGCCGGCCTGCCGCGACACCAAACCGGGCGCCAAACGCCTGGAGGCCGCCGCATGAAGCGCCTGGAAGCCGTCAACGACTTTGTTGTCAAGTTCGCCAATGTCAATGGCTCGGGCTCGGCCTCAGCCAATGAGCTGTTTGCCAAGGCCATCCTGCGCATGGGCGTGCCGGTCAGCCCGCGCAACATCTTCCCCAGCAATATCCAAGGCTTGCCCACCTGGTACGAGGTGAGGGTGAGCGAGCGCGGCTGGTTGGGCCGGCGCGGCGGCATCGACATGATGGTGGCGATGAACCCGCAGACCTGGGACCAGGATGTGGCCGAGGTGGAGGAGGGCGGCTATCTGTTCTACGACAGTACCAAGGCTGTGCCGCCCGAGGCTTTGCGCCATGACATCACGGTGATCGGCATGCCGGTCACTGCCATCTGCAATGCCACTTATGAGGATTCGCGCCAGCGCCAGCTCTTCAAGAACATCATGGTGCTGGGCGCGTTGGCGGCATTGCTGGAGGTGGACACCTCGGTGATCGAGGGCCTGTTCAAGGAACAGTACAAAGGCAAGGAGCGGCTGCTTGAATCAAATGTGCGGGCCCTGCATTCAGGCCATGGCTTTGCCCGTGACCACTTGAAACCTCCCATTGGCCTGCGCGTCAAGCGTGCCGACAAGGTGGGCAATCGCATCTTCATGGAGGGCAATGCCGCCGCCGCGCTGGGCTGTGTGTATGGCGGCGCCACGGTCTGTGCCTGGTATCCGATCACCCCGTCCTCGTCGGTGGCCGAGGCCTTTGAGATGTATTGCCGCAAGTTCCGGGTGGACGCGGCCACCGGCCAGCACAAGTTCGCCATCGTCCAGGCCGAGGACGAGATCGCGTCCATCGGCATCGTCACCGGCGCCGGCTGGAACGGCGCCCGGGCTTTCACCGCCACGTCAGGGCCGGGGGTGTCATTGATGACCGAGTTCATCGGCCTGGCCTACTTTGCCGAGATCCCGCTGACCATCATCGACGTGCAGCGCGGTGGGCCGTCCACCGGCATGCCCACCCGCAC
>JANLZT010000097.1:0-12196 GCA_031366465.1 Betaproteobacteria bacterium
GCTGCTGGGGCGCGACCTGTCGCGCCTGCCGGTCTCGATCCGCATCGTGCTGGAAAGCCTGCTGCGCCACTGCGATGGCCGGCGCGTGCTGCCCGAGCAGGTGCAGGCCCTGGCCGCCTGGCAGCCGGTGGCCGAGCGCAGCGCCGAGATCCCCTTTGTGGTCGCCCGCGTGGTGCTGCAGGATTTCACCGGCGTGCCGCTGCTGGCCGACCTGGCGGCGATGCGCAATGTGGCGGCGTCACTCGGCAAACCGGCCAAGCGGATCGAACCTTTGGTGCCGGTGGACCTGGTGGTGGACCATTCGGTAATGGTCGACCACTTCGGCAACAGGCAGGCGCTGGACCTGAACATGAAGCTGGAGTTCAGCCGCAACCGCGAGCGCTATGAGTTCATGAAATGGGGCATGCAGGCTTTCAGCACCTTTGGCGTGGTGCCGCCGGGCTTTGGCATCGTGCACCAGGTCAACCTCGAATACCTGGCGCGCGGCGTGCACAAGGCCAAGCTGGCGACATCCGACAAACCGTCCCCCAAGGGCAGCGGCCCGCTCTACTACCCCGACACCCTGGTGGGCACCGACAGTCACACCACGATGATCAACGGCATCGGTGTGGTGGGCTGGGGCGTGGGCGGCATCGAGGCCGAGGCCGCGATGCTGGGCCAGCCGGTCTACATCCTGACGCCCGATGTGGTGGGCATGCAGTTCAGCGGCCGGCTGCGCGAGGGCGTGACCGCCACCGACCTGGTGCTCACCGTGACCGAGCGGCTGCGCGCCGAGAAGGTGGTGGGCCAGTTCGTCGAGTTCTTCGGCGCCGGCGTCGAGACCCTGAGCCTGCCCGACCGCGCCACCATCGCCAACATGGCGCCCGAGTACGGCGCGACCATGGGCTTCTTCCCGGTCGATGCCAAGACCCTCGCGTATCTGAAAGGCACCGGCCGGCGTAAGAGCGAGTTGCAGGCCTTCGAGGCCTACTTCCGGGCCCAGGGCTTGTTCGGCATCCCGCTGGCTGGTGAGATCGACTACAGCCGGGTCATCAATCTCGATTTGGGCCAGGTGGCGCCATCACTGGCCGGCCCCAAACGGCCACAAGACCGCATCGAGATCGGCGATGTGGCGCACCAGTTCAGCCATCTGCTGGGCGCACCGCCCGCCGCCAACGGCTTCAACCAGCCTGCTGCCCGCATCAGCGATGCGGTGCCGGCCGGCCCGGGCGTGGCCCTGCACCACGGCGATGTGCTGATCGCGGCGATCACGTCCTGCACCAACACCAGCAACCCCGGCGTGCTGCTGGCTGCCGGCCTGCTGGCCAAGAAGGCGGTGCAGCGCGGCTTGACGGTGGCGCCGCACATCAAGACCTCGCTGGCGCCGGGCTCGCGCATCGTCACCGAGTATCTTGAGAAAACCGGCCTGCTGAAGTATCTGCAAAAGCTGGGCTTCTACCTGGCCGCCTATGGCTGCACCACCTGCATCGGCAATGCCGGCGACCTGACGCCCGAGATCAATGCCGCGATCACCGACCACGACCTGGTCTGCGCGGCAGTGCTGTCGGGCAACCGCAATTTCGAGGCCCGCATCCACCCCAATCTGAAGGCCAACTTTCTGGCCAGCCCGCCGCTGGTGGTGGCCTATGCGATTGCCGGCAGCGTCACGCGCGATCTGATGACCGAGCCGCTGGGCCACGACAAGCGGGGCCGGCCGGTTTTCCTGGGGGATGTGTGGCCTAGCAGCGACGAGATCGCGGCCTTGTTGCCGGTGGCGCTCGACCCCGCAGCCTACCGCCGCAACTATGCGCAGGTGGCCAGCCAGCCCGGCAAGCTGTGGCAGGGCATCAGCAGCGCCACTGGTGAGGTGTACGCCTGGCCCGACAGCAGCTACATCGCCCAGCCGCCGTTTTTTGCCGGCTTCACGATGGCGCCGCCTGGCCTGCAGCGCAGCAGCGGGGTGGCCATCCTGGGCGCGCGGGTGATGGCGCTGTTGGGCGACTCGATCACCACTGACCACATCTCGCCGGCCGGCAGCATCGCCGCCGATTCACCCGCCGGCCGCTACCTGCAGGCCCGGGGCGTGAAGCCCGCTGACTTCAACAGTTATGGCGCCCGGCGCGGCCACCACGAGGTGATGATGCGCGGCACTTTCGCCAATGTGCGCATCAAGAATTTGATGCTGCCGGCCGATGCCAGCGGCTCGCGCGCCGAGGGCGGCTACACCCTGCACCAGCCCTCGGGCCAGAAGCTGGCGATCTACGACGCTGCCATGATGTACCAGGCCGAGGGCGTGCCCACGGTGGTGTTTGCCGGCGAGGAATACGGCACCGGGTCCAGCCGCGACTGGGCCGCCAAGGGCACCCTGCTGCTGGGCATCCAGGCGGTGGTGGCCAGGAGCTTTGAGCGCATCCACCGCAGCAACCTGGTGGGCATGGGGGTGCTGCCGCTGCAGTTCAAGCCCGGCGATAGCTGGCAAAGCTTGGGGCTGCAGGGCGATGAGCGCATCGATGTGCGGGTGGACGGCGCGCTGGCGCCGCAGCGCGATGCCACGCTGGTGGTCCACCGGGCCGATGGCGCGCAGCAGACGGTTGCCGTCACCTTGCGCATCGACACCGCCATCGAGGTGGACTACTTTCTGCACGGCGGCATCCTGCGGTTTGTGCTGCGCGCTTTGCTGGCGGCGTGACTTTAGGTGCGCGGCAGCTTGAGCGCCGCGCCCAGCTCGTCCACCGAGCTGCCCTGCTGCGCCAGCAGTTTCTCCAGCGCCGGCAGCAGCGGGCCCAGGCGCTCGGCCAGCGCGTCGCGCACGCTGTCCACCACCACCTGCGTGCCGCGCTCGATCTCGATGTTGAGCACATCGCCGACATGCTTGAGGCCAAAGGTGGTCATGCGCAGGGTCTCGGGGATCAGCCAGACCTCGAACCAGCCGGCCCGGCGGTCGACCTCGGCCACCGTCAGGCTGGCGCCATTGACAGCGATATAGCCCTTGGCAAACACATAGCGCCTGTGGCTGGCCGGCATGGCGATGCGCAGCAGGTGGTTGTTCTCGGGCCGGCGGATGCTGAGCAAGGTGGCCAGGCAATCGACATGGCCGCTCAGCGGGTGGCCGCCGATCTCGGCGCCGTCGCGTGCGGCGCGCTCGACGTTGAGTGGGCTGCCCGCCAGCAGACTGCCCAGCGTGGTCAGCGCCAGGCTTTGCTGCATCACATCAAAACAGGCACGGCCCGGGCCGGGCAGGGCCGTGACGGTCAGGCAGACGCCGTCGCAGGCCACGCTGGCGCCGATCTCCAGCCCGGCATCAAAGCCTGGGGCAAATGCCAGCTCAAAGCTGCGCAGGCCGGGGCGGTCAGTGATGCTGGCCACCTGGGCCAGGCCTTGAACAATGCCGGTGAACATCGCGGATATCGGATGGGTGGGCTGGACAGGGCGCAAGCCTACCAGTGCCCAGTGCGCAGCCAGGGGCGGCGAGAATCGCCAGGGCCGACCAGCCCCTCCCGCAAGGACACCCCATGCAACGCCGACACCTGCTGACCGCTGTCCTGGCCCTGTGCTGGCTCGCCCTGGCCGCGCCGCCCGCTGCTGCCCAGGACAACTGGCCCGCCAAGCCGATCAAGCTGATCTCGCCCTTCCCGGCGGGCGGCACCAGCGACATCATGGCCCGCCTGTCGGCTGAGGCACTGAGCAAGGAGCTGGGCCAGCAGGTGATCGTCGAGAACATCGGTGGCGCTGGCGGCACCATCGGTACGCTGCGCGCGACCAAGACCGCCGCCGACGGCTACACCTTGATCCAGACCGGCGTGGGCCAAAACGCGGTGGCCCACGGCCTGGACCCCAAGCTGGGCTACGACTCGATCAAGGATTTCAGCCACATCACGCAAATCAACTCGGGCCCGAATGTGCTGGTGGTCAATGCCAGCACGCCTTTCAAGACGATTGGTGAGCTGCTGGACTTTGTGCGCAAGAACCCCGGCAAGTTGAATTACGGCTTCACCCATGCGGCGTCGGGCCACATGGCGATGGAGCTGCTCAAGCAGCGCGCCAGTGAATGCCCCAAGGGCGTGAAGGCTTGCAACGGCTTCTTCATGGTCGGCATCCCCTACCGCGGCGGCGGCCCGATGATGCAAGACCTGCTGGGCGGCCAGATCCCGCTGATGTTCATCAACCAGGATACCGCCCTGCCGCATGTGCGCAGCGGCAAGCTGCGCGCGCTGGCGGTGACCAGCCTGCAGCGCAACCCGCTCTATCCGGATGTGCCCACGCTGGCCGAGAGTGGCTTCCCGGGCTTCCAGGCACTGAGCTGGTCGGGCCTGTCGGCGATCAAGGGCACACCACAACCCATCGTTGACAAGATCGAGGCAGCGATGCGCAAGATCATGGCCACGGCGGAGTTCCGCCAGCGCCTGGAGTTGATCGGCTTTGTGGTGCCGGCCTCGGGCTCGGGGCCTTACACCCAGTTTGTCAAGGCTGAGCTGGATTTGTGGACCCGCGTGATCAGGACGGCGGGGATCAAGCCGGAGTGAGCCGGCCTCAAGTTGGCGGTGCCTGCCCGGCGGCATCTTCTTCGCCGAGCCAGGCCGGGATGTCACGCCGGGTGTTCAGCACTCGCCAGACCTCGACTTGGGCAGGCTGTGCCCTGTAGAACACCCGGTAGGGGTAGCGTTTGAGTGGCCAGGCGCGCAGGCCAGGCAGGTTCAACCCGTGCGCCCAGCGGGGGGAACCCGAGTCCGGCATGTGGCTGACATGGCGATAGGCCTGCTCCAGCGCGGCCACCAAACCCTCGGCGGCACGGGTCGTTTTGGCCAAGTAGTGATCCAGCGCCTCCTCGACATCCCGGTCAGCCAGCGCGCGCCGGGGCAATGGACGCAAACCAGGTGCACGGGGCATTGCCGCTTCAAGCCTGCGGCGGCACGGCCTTGGCGGCAATGCGCTGGCGCAAGCCAGCAAAGTAGCGCGCATCGGCCTGGCCAGTGGCCGGTGCCTGGGCGCCGTCGAGCAGCAGAGCGCGCAACTGCTGGCGCTGCTGGTCGCGCCGGCGCAGCTCACGCACATATTCGCTGGACGTGCCGTAGCCGGTGCCGCGCACCTGCTGGTCGACAAAATCGCGCAGGGTATCGGGCAGGAGATGTTCACCGTGCTCATGGTGGGCGGCCTGGGGTTGAGGGTTTCGAGCGCGGCAGGTATGCCAATTTATGCCATTCAAGGACTGTCCAGCGCTGTCTGCGGTGGCCGTTGAGAAAGCCACCAGCCTGCCCACAACGCTCAATGCCCCGGCCCGCGCGCCGTCCAGGTCACCGGGTAGGCCGCCTGGTCACCCGCCACCGGCGTCAGCTTCATGCTCACCAGGCGCATCTCCAGCGCCGCACCCAGGCCGGCCAGCAGCCGGGCCTCCAGCGCGACGCTGGGCACCAGATCGCGCACGGCACTGGCGCTGCGGACCCAGCACAGATCCTGGGTGACGCAGCCGTTGCCATGCTCGTGGATGATGGTGACCACGTCGCCGCGGATGGCGGCGTCCCAGGCAAACAGCGCCTCCCGGTAGGACGGGTTCAACAAGGCTTGGATCATGGTGGGCTCCTTGCGGTGCGGCAGCCACGGCGGTGGCTGCACAACCCGTTTTTAGGCCTTCAAGTGATCGGCGCACAGGCCCAGAACCGGCACCGCACCGGCAGTGCCGGTGGGTTGCCGTTGGCAGCCAGGGCCAGGCAAATTCGGCCGCGCTGCCGCTCGGCTGGCTGCGGCGCTCCGCGCCACAGCTACGGGCCGCCGGCCCGCCCTCAAAGCCCCGGACTGCCGCCGGGCTCCGCCCAGCCTGCCTCGGGAAGCGGCCCTCGGGCATGACGAAAGCCCATGCTGCTGCCGCGGCCGCCGGGATCGCGGGCGAAGCGCACGGCCGACCGGCAGTAGCGCGCCTGGCTGATCCACGAGCCGCCCCGCTGCACGCGCCTGGCCGAGGCCCCGCCATCCGTCGGGCCCTGCGGATCCTGAGCCCGCGCTGGATAGGGCGCATACCAATCACCGCACCACGCCCACACAGTGCCGTGCAGGTTGTGCCAACTGAACCGCACCAGGTTTCGAGGAGGCCTGTTGGCTTGAGTCAAACCCGGTTGGGCTGACGCTCAAGTTGGTTGCTTGGGTTTCGAGATTCCCTCTCTTTCAGCCCCCCCCCCGCAGGGGCCGCCGGCCCGCCCCCGGTTGGGCCATGTACTCATCGTTCAACCCTCCCACGCCAGCGTAGACAGTTCGACCGCCTCGCGGGTCTTCCGGGGCCCGCGGCGATGGATCATTTCGGCCTTGTAAAGCCCGTTGATCGTCTCGGCCAATGCGTTGTCGTAGCTGTCGCCCGTGCTGCCCACCGACGGCTCGATGCCAGCCTCGGCCAGCCGTTCGCTGTAGCGGATCGAGACGTACTGCGACCCGCGGTCACTGTGGTGCACCAGGGCCCCATCACGCTCGGGGCCGGCGCGCGTACAACGCCTGCTCCAGCGCGTCGAGGACGAAGTCGGTCTGCTTCGATGTGCTGACCCACCAGCCCACGATGCAGCGTGCGAAGACGTCGATGACGAAGGCGACGCAGACGAAGCCCCGCCAGGTCGAGACGTAGGTGAAATCGGCCACCCACAGCTGGTTCGGCCGATCCACCTCGAACTGCCGGTTCACCCGGTCAAGCGGGCACGGCGCCTTGGCATCGCGCTTGGCCCGTTCCGGCAGCAGCGCGTGGTTGCGCTGACGCGCTGCGTGCTGCTGGTACGCCGACGGGGCGACCTGCAGCGCTGTGCAGATCGGCTCGACCCCGCAACGAGCGCGGTGCTCGTCGATGAAGGCGTTCACCTCTTGTCATGGCGGTCGAGCTCCGCTTGGGTGAAATACGCGCTGGACAGCTTCAGAATCTCGTTGGTCTTGTGCAACTCGCGCACCTCGCGCTCAAGTTCCTTGATGCGCTGCTGCTCGGCCGTCGTCGTGCCAGGTCGCACGCCGCTGTCGCGCTCGCCCTGGCGAACCCACTTGCGCAGGGTCTCGCCTGTGCAGCCGATCTTGGCCGCAATCGACTCGGGGGAAACTTCGGGGACTTCCTCAGGATGGCTCCATTCTCAATCGAAGGAGCCTGCTCAAAATCCGGGGCGGTTCAGTAGTTCACTTGGGGGGCTCCTGGCTGGGTTGCTGGCGGTGGCTGGGTGCCACCGGTTCAACCGCTTTGCCGAATTTCCTATCCTCACCCACAGTTGCGATCAGCCTGTCACGCTCCCTCGCGCGCCCGTATTGCGCTGCGCAAGCCGTCTGTAGCCTATATTTACCGGCGCCGAAAATTGCGACTTAGCGCGCTGACGCGCTTGGACAAGACCGCGTTCGACGTCAAGGTCGTGGCGATGTCCGCGTCGCAAACCGGGTCGCTGCTGATGGCCGGTTTGGACCCTGTGAGCTTGGCAGTACAGCGAAATGAAGCCTGAGTTCTTTGACTAGGAGACGCTCTTGAAGCACACCCCTGCACACGCCGGTCGGCGACCGGCCGTCATCAGTGTCTTGCTTGCCGCACTGTGCCTGGCGGCGCCCGCCGGCCGCGCAGCGCCGGCCGATACTGCGCGCACAGCCGCCTGGTTCGACGCGCACAAAGACCGTCCGCCGCTGCTGCGCAACTTCCTGCAGCGCCTACCCAAAGGAGCCGACCTGCACTCTCATGTGAGCGGTGCGGTGTATGCCGAAAGCTACCTGCGCTGGGCGGCTGAGGACGGTGCCTGCGTCGATGCCGACAAGCTGGCGGTGACGGCCAGTTGCGCCACTGACGCAGCCAAGCCGGTGCCTGCGCGCGAGTTGACGCTGGACAAGAACGCGGGCACCTATGCGGCGCTGGTCGACCGCATGTCAACCCGCAATCTGGCGTCGGCAGGGCGCTCAGGGCATGACCAGTTCTTCGATGCTTTCGCGGCCTTCCCGCCCAATATGAGCACGCCGGCTCGCACGGCGGCGATGGTGGTGGAGTTGAGCGACCGCGCCGCCGCCCAGCGGGTGTTGCACCTGGAGTTGATGAGCACGCTGCGCGGCTCGGAGGTACGCAAGCTGGGCGCTGAACTGCCGTGGGCCACCGAAACCGACTTCACCCGGCGTCGCCAGTGGCTGCTTGACCATGGCCTGACGGATCTTGTGGCCGGCGGCCGCCAGGACCTGGACGCGGTCCACGCCGCGCTGGCCGAGCAGCAGCGTTGCGCCAGCGCACAGGCGCGGCCGGGCTGCACGGTCAGCCTGCGCTGGTTGCAGCAGACCACCCGCACCGCCGCGCCGGAAGCGGTGTTCGCGCAACTCGCCTTCGCCTTCGAGTTGGCGCGCAGTGACAACCGAGTGGCCGGCATCAACTTGGTGGCCCCCGAAGACAACCCGGTGGCGCTACGCGACTACAGGCTGCAGATGGAGATGATCGGTTTCCTGTCGAAGCTGGCGCCGAACGTGAAGATCGCGTTGCACGCCGGCGAGCTGGTGCTGGGCCTGGTGCCGCCCGAGCATCTGCGTAGCCACATCCGCGACGCGGTGCTGGTGGCCGGCGCACACCGCATCGGTCACGCGGTCGACATAGGCCACGAAGACGGCGCGCAGCAGACCCTGACGGCGATGCGTGAACGGGGCGTGGCGGTCGAGATCTGCCTGACCAGCAATGACGTGATCCTGGGCGTGAAAGGCCGCGACCACCCACTGCCCGAGTACTTGGCCGCCGGTGTGCAGGTGGTGCTGGCGTCCGACGATGAGGGCATTTCGCGGATCGATCTCAGCAACGAATACCAGCGCGCGGTGCAGACCCACGGCCTCGGCTACCGGCAGTTGAAGCAGTTGTCGCGCAACAGCCTGCAGCACAGTTTTCTGCCGGGCGCCAGCCTGTGGCATGACGCCAGCCGCGCCGTGCCAGTGGCCGCTTGCCGCCGCGACGTGGCGGGCGCCCGGGCACCGTCGGTGAGCTGCAAGGTTTTCCTGGACGGCAGCGAGCGTGCGCAGCGCCAGTGGGCCCTGGAGCAGGCCTTCGAGGCGTTCGAAAAGTTGCCGGATTGGCGCCCGCCTGGGCTGGTTTGATCCGCGCAGCGGGCGCAGTGAGCTGATCCCATTGGGCCCGGGCTCATCCCCCCACGGCGTGATCGCTGGCCCGGACAGCGCGGCTTGGCTGACCGACGGCGGCCAGAACGCCATCGTGCGGGTGGCCTGGCCGTCGCGCGGCGCGCGGGTGTTCCCGCTGCCCGAGGGCGCGCCCTGTGCCAACCTCACACGGCGGCCTTCGATGGCGATGGGCTGCTGTGGTTCACCGGCCAGAGCGGCATCGTCGGCCGGTTGCGCCTGGCCAGCGGCGAGGTGACGGTGTGGCCGGCGCCCAAGGGCCGCGGGCCCTACGGTATCTGCGCCACGCCGGCTGGGGACGTCTGGTGGTGCTCCTTGGCCGGCTCTTACATCGCCCGCATCGACCGCCGCACGGGGCAGTCGACCATCGTGCAGCCGCCCACATCGGGGCAGGGCGCCCGCCGGGTGTGGAGTGACAAAAGCGGACGCATCTGGGTCAGCGAGTGGCTGAGTGGCAATCTGTCGATGCACGACCCGGCCAGTGGCCAGTGGCGGTTGTGGCGGTTGCCCGGCGCCAGCCCGCACCCCTACGCGGTGTATGTGGACGAGCTTGAGACGTTCGGGGTCAGCGATTGGGGCGGCAATGCGATGTGGCGCTTCGACCCTGGGCCCGAGACCTTTGAGCGGCTGCCGATGCCGCTTGAGAACGCCATGGTGCGCCAGATCCTGGGCCGGCCGGGCGAGGTCTGGCTACCCGAGAGCGGCACCGAGCGCATCACGGTGATCCGCACGGCTTGAGCCTTGGCGCCGGTCGGGCAGCCCTAAACCAGTTCACGCAGCAGCCTGGCCGCAGGCGCCACCCGCACGCCTTCAGCGCTGACAAAGTCGCGCACGCCGTGGGCCGATATCTGCCAGGCAATCACCTTGGGGAAGCGGGCCAACAGGTATTTGAGCCCGGGCGCCACCGCATCGTCGCCCAGCTTGCATTCGATGAAGGCGATGGGCAGGCGGTGCTCGGTGACGACAAAATCGACCTCGCGGCCGTCAATGTCGCGGAAGTAGCGCAATTCCAGGTCACGGCCCTCGGTGTCGATCTGGAATTCGACCCACTTCAACAGATGGCTGGCCACCAGGTTCTCGAAGCGGGCGCCGGGTGCGGGCACCACCGACCAGTCGTAGTGGTAGTGCTTGCGCTCCTTCTTGACCGCCCGCAGGCGTGGCGTGCCAAAAGGCATCAGCCGGAAGATGCCGTAAACCCGCTCCAGCATGTCGGCCCAGCGCGAGACGGTCTGGTGCGAGACCTGAAGATCCTCGCGCAGCGCATTCAGCGACAGCGGGCTGCCGACACGGTCAGGCAGGGCGCCGGCCAGCAGCTCCAGCCGGCCGAGATCAGACACCGACTCCAAGCTGGAGATCTCTTCGCGAACCAGACGCTCACGGTAGGCCAGTGACCAACGCCGCGCGAAACGCTCACTGCCTGACAAAAACGGTTCTGGGAAGCCGCCCAAGGCCAGCAAGGCCGGCAGTGCATCGGCCTGGCCGCCCAACTCGGCCAGGCTGAAGGGGTGCAGACGGAGGTAGAAGTAGCGGCCCTGCAGCGAATCGCCGCCAAAGCGATACAAGTCGAGCCGGGCCGAGCCGGTAACCAGAATCCGTTGCCGACGGCCATGCTCATCGACCAGGCCCTTGAGGTAGTTACGCCAGCCTCGGTATTTGTGGATCTCGTCGAAGAACCACAGGTCACCCGGTGGCAGCTCACGCCGCAGGATGGCGCGCCGGTGCGCGGCGATGTCGTAGTTCAGTTCGCTGCCGGGTGCGGGCAGCAGCGAGCGAGCCAGTGAGGTCTTGCCCACCTGGCGCGGCCCGCCGATGAAGACCATCTTGTCGGCCAGGTCGGCGGCCACCCGGGGCTGCAGGTAGCGGACAGCCGGTGCGATGGTCTCAGGCATAGGGCAATTTTATGCCAAGTCTAAAAAACTCGCGAGTTTTTTCCGATACCTGTTAAAAAACTCGCATCATCGCCCCTGGCTTGTCCGCCAGGCCGCATAGTCCAGCCGGCTCTGCTCGTCGGTGGGCGGGTACAGCCCCAGGATCGACTGGCCGGCCAGCACCCGCTCCTGCACAAAATCCTCGAACGCCGTCATCTCCACCGCCTCATTGGCCACCTCGTCGGCCAGGTGGGCGGGGATCACGATCACGCCCTCGGCATCGCCGACGATCAGGTCGCCTGGGAACACCGGCGCGTCACCGCAGCCAATCGGCTCATTGATGGCGATGGCCTGGTGCAACGTGATGTTGGTGGGCGCGGCTGGGCGTTGGTGATAGGCCGGAATAGTCAGCCTGGCGATCTCCGGGCTGTCACGAAAACCCCCGTCGGTGACCACCCCGGCCACGCCGCGCACCATCAGGCGGCTGACCAGGATGGCGCCGGCCGACGCCGCGCGCGCATCCTTGCGGCTGTCCATCACCAGCACCGCGCCGGGCGGGCACTGCTCCACGGCCTGGCGCTGCGGATGGTTGCGGTCTTGGAAGACATCGATGGTGTTCAGATCCTCGCGCGCCGGCATATAGCGCAGCGTGAAGGCCGGGCCCACCATATTGGGCAAGCCGGGGTTGAGTGGTCGCACATCCTGGATGTATTGGCCGCGCAGGCCGCGCTTGAACAGGGCGGTGCACAGCGTGGCGGTGCTCACGCCCAGCAGCTTCTGTCGGGTGTCGGGGGTAATCTTGGCCTTGCTCAAAAGATGTCGGGCTCGGGCACGGGGTCGCCGAAGCTGGTTTCGAGAAAATCAAAGTCGCAACCCTGGTCGGCTTGCAGGACGTGGCGGCCGAACATCCAGCCGTAGCCGCGCTGGTAGCGCGGCGGCGGCGGCAGCCAGGCGGCACGGCGCACGGCCAATTCTTCGTCGCTGACGTGCAAATGGATGCGGCGCTCCGGCACATTCACCGTGATCAGGTCGCCGGTCTGGACCAGCGCCAGCGGGCCACCAATGGCCGCCTCGGGCGCGCAATGCAGCAGGCAGCCGCCGTAGCTGGTGCCGCTCATGCGGGCATCGCTCAGGCGCAGCATGTCGGCCACACCCTGCTTGAGCAGCTTGGTCGGGATCGGCAGCATGCCCCACTCGGGCATGCCGGCACCCAGCGGGCCGGCATAGCGCAGCACCAGGATGTCATCGCCGGTGAC
>JANLZT010000109.1:0-6037 GCA_031366465.1 Betaproteobacteria bacterium
CCCCCCCCAAGCCCGGCAGCTACGGCGAATCCTCGATCCGGGTCTTGAAGGGCCTGGAGCCGGTCAAGCAGCGGCCGGGCATGTACACCCGCACCGACAACCCGCTGCATGTCATCCAGGAGGTGATTGACAACGCGGCGGACGAGGCCCTGGCCAGCTTTGGCAGGCGCATCGCCGTCACCCTGCACACCGATGGGTCGGTGACCGTGGACGACGACGGCCGCGGCATCCCCTTTGGCCTGCACCCCGAGGAGCAGGTGTCGGTGGTCGAGATCGTCTTCACCCGCCTGCATGCCGGCGGCAAGTTCGACAAAGGCTCGGGCGGCGCCTACAGCTTCTCGGGCGGCCTGCACGGCGTGGGCGTCAGCGTGACCAATGCGCTGGCTCGGCGCTTGCAGGTGTCGGTCTGGCGCGACGGGCAATGCGCATCGCTGGCGTTTGCCGGCGGCGACGTGGTCGAGCCGCTGGTCGTCCGCAAGGCCAGCGCCGGTGAGCGCAAGCAGGGCACCAGCGTGCGGGCCTGGCCCGATGCCAAATACTTCGAATCAACCGAGCTGCCGCGTGCTGAGTTGACCCATTTGCTGCGCAGCAAGGCGGTGCTGATGCCGGGGGTGACGGTGACGCTGACCATTGAGCGCGGCGCTGACAAGCCGGCCGAGACCCAGACCTGGGTCTACAAGGGCGGCCTGCTCGACTACCTGTCCCAGGGCCTGCCCGCTGACCCGCTGATCCCGCTGTTCGAGGGTGAGGCCTATGCCAGCAGCGCCGAGACCGAGAACTTTGCCGAGGGCGAGGGCGTGGCCTGGGTGCTGGCCTTCACCGAAGAGGGCGCGGTGCTGCGCGAGAGCTATGTGAACCTGATCCCCACGGTGGCCGGCGGCACCCATGAGAGCGGGCTCAAGGACGGCCTGTTCGGCGCGGTCAAGAGCTTTATCGAGCTGCATGCGCTGTGCCCCAAGGGCGTCAAGCTGATGCCCGAGGACGTGTTCTCGCGCGCCAGCTTTGTGCTCTCAGCCAAGGTGCTGGACCCGCAGTTCCAGGGCCAGACCAAGGAGCGGCTCAACTCGCGGGATGCGCTGCGCCTGGTCAGCCAGTTCACCCGGCCGCCGCTGGAACTGTGGCTGAACCAGCATGTCGATTTGGGCAAGAAGCTGGCCGACCTGGTGATCAAGCAGGCGCAAACCCGCCAGCGTGCCAGCCAGAAGGTGGAAAAGCGCAAGGGCTCGGGCGTGGCGGTGCTGCCCGGCAAGCTGACCGACTGCGAAAGCCGCGATCTGACGCTCAACGAGGTGTTTCTGGTCGAGGGCGACAGTGCCGGCGGCAGCGCCAAGATGGGCCGCGACAAGGAGACGCAAGCCATCCTGCCGCTGCGCGGCAAGGTGTTGAACGCCTGGGAGGTGGAGCGCGACCGGTTGTTTGCCAACAACGAGATCCACGACATCTCGGTGGCCATCGGCATCGACCCGCATGGCCCCCACGATGAGCCCGACTTCAGCGGCCTGCGCTACGGCAAGGTCTGCATCCTCAGCGATGCCGATGTGGACGGCTCGCACATCCAGGTGCTGCTGCTCACACTCTTTTTCCGCCACTTCCCCAAGCTGATCGCGCGCGGCCATGTCTACATCGCCAAGCCGCCCTTGTTCCGGGTGGATGCCCCGGCGCGTGGCAAAAAGCCGGCGGCCAAGATCTATGCGCTGGACCAGGGCGAGCTCGACGCCACGCTGGACAAGCTGCGCAAAGAGGGCGCGCGCGACGGCAGCTGGGCCATCAGCCGCTTCAAGGGCCTGGGCGAGATGAGCGCCGAACAGCTCTGGGAGACCACCCTCAACCCCGAGACCCGGCGCCTGCTGCCGATGGCCTGGGGCTCACTCAGCTTCGAGGACACGGTGGGCCGCTTCACCAAGCTGATGGGCAAGGGCGAGGCCGCCGCGCGGCGCGACCTGATGGAGCTGCACGGCGACACGGTGGCGCTCGATGTCTGAGCTGCCCGGCGTGGACGCGCCCACGCCCCGGGTGCGGCTTCGGCCAACCTTGTTGAGCGACCTGGATTTTGTGATCCAGGTCGAGACCGACAGCCACAACCTGCCCTTCATCACCCCCTGGGAGCGCACCCAGCACGAGGGCGCGGTGCGTTTCCCTGACTTTCGGCACTTCGTCGTCGAGGCCGGCGGCGGCTTCATGGCCTCGGGTTTCGTCATCCTGCAGGGCTGCCGCAACCCGCACCGCAGCGTGGAACTCAAACGCCTGGTGCTGCGCCACGACGGCCAGGGCCAGGGTCTGGGCCGGGCCTGCGTGCGCCTGCTCAAGCAGATGGCTTTTCGCGATCTGCGCGCCCACCGCTTCTGGCTGGATGTCAAGGCCCTCAACGCGCGGGCTCAGGCCCTGTACCTGAGCGAGGGCTTTGTCGAGGAAGGCCGGCTGCGTGAGAGCGTGCGCCTGACCGGCAACCACTTCGATGGCTATGACAGCCTGATCGTGATGAGCCTGCTGGACCGCGAATATCAAGCCCGGG
Organism: Betaproteobacteria bacterium; assembly: GCA_031366465.1. GTDB lineage: Bacteria > Pseudomonadota > Gammaproteobacteria > Burkholderiales > Burkholderiaceae_C > Pseudaquabacterium. Next base: position 2,513 of record JANLZT010000109.1, read on the forward strand.
TGGCGCTCGGCCTGGAGGCCGGCTGAGGGCTGGGCGGGGCGCGCTGGCCTGGGTGCGTGTGCCGCGTTTTCAAGCATCATCGCGGCCCAAGCCACCCAGCCCCGAAAGACCCGTGCCATGCAGTCCACGATGATGAAGGTGCCCCTGTCGATCCATGGTTTTCTTGATCGCGCCGGCACGGTCTTCAAGCACAACCAAATCGTCTCGCGCCTGCCTGACAAAACCCTGCGCAGCCACAGCTACGGCCAGTGGCATCAGCGCACGCTGCAACTGGCGTCGGCGCTGCAGCGCGCCGGCCTGCAAAAAGGCGATCGGGTGGCCACGCTGTGCTGGAACCACCATGCCCATCTGGAGGCCTATTTCGGCATCCCGGCTGCCGGCGGGGTGATGCACACCCTGAACCTGCGGCTGTCGGCCGACGAGATCGGCTGGATCGCCGCCGATGCCCAGGACCGCTTCCTGATCGTTGACGATGTGCTGCTGCCGTTGTACCGGCAGATGGCGCATCTGCATGCCTTCGAGCGGGTGCTGGTGTTCCCGTTCTCGGGCGCCGCTGTGCCGGCCGATCTGCAGGACTACGAGGCTTTCATCGCTGGCGGCGATGCAGTGGGTTATAGCCCCGCCGCGCATGACGAGAACGACCCGATTGCGATCTGCTACACCAGCGGCACCACCGGCCGGCCCAAGGGCGTGGCCTATTCGCACCGCAGCACCGTGCTGCACACGCTGGTGGGCTGCCTGGGCGACCACTGGGGCCTGCGCGGCAGCGATGTGGTGATGCCGGTGACGCCGATGTTCCATGCCAATAGCTGGGGCATGCCCTATGGCGCGGTGATGGTGGGCGCCAGGCTGGTGTTCCCGGGGCCGCATCTGCACCCCGACGATTTGCTCGACCTGATGCAGATCGAGCCGCCCACCCTTTCGCTGGGCGTGCCCACCATCTGGATGAGCCTGATCCAGGCCTACGAGCGCTCGCTCACCGACACCCCCGGCCGCTGGAAGCTGCCGGTCGGCATGCGCTCCTTGGTGGGCGGCGCGGCGGTGCCCGAGTCATTGATCCGGGCCTTCGATGCCCATGGCATCTGGATCATGCAGGGCTGGGGCATGACCGAGACCTCGCCGATTGCCACCATCAGCTACCCCCGGGCCGAGCTGAAAGACGCATCGCCCGATGAGCGCTACCGCCGCGCCGCGATGGCCGGCACGGTGGCGCCGCTGGTCGAGTTGCGCCTCAAGACCGACGACGGCCAGACAGCGCCCTGGGACGGCCAGACCATGGGCGAGATCCAGGTGCGCGGGCCCTATATCACCGGCAGCTACCACGCGGTGCCGGTGACCGAGGACAAGTTCACCGCCGACGGCTGGCTGCGCACCGGTGACGTGGCCACGCTGGACGATCTGGGCTATTTGCGCATCACCGACCGCACCAAGGATTTGATCAAGAGCGGCGGTGAATGGATCAGCAGCGTGGATGTCGAGAACCTGCTGATGAGTCACCCGGCGGTGGCCGAGGCGGCGGTGATCGCCATACCGGACGAGAAATGGAGCGAGCGGCCGCTGGCCTGCATCGTCGTCAAACCCGGCCAGACGGTGGACGGCGCCACGCTGAATGCGCTGATGCTGGCCCGCGGCTTTGCCAAATGGCAATGCCCCGAGCGCTACGAGCTGATCGCTGCGATCCCGCGCACCTCCACCGGCAAGTTCTGGAAGCTCAAGCTGCGGGAGATGTTTCCGCGTTGAGGCCAGGCTACCCCAGGCGCCGCGAGGGCGCCGCCGGCGGTCGACGCCGCCAGCCTGTTAGCCCGCCCATTCACCTCTCCACCCTGCGACCCACCGCGATGACCTCTCTCGACAATCCCCTTAGCCCCGCCGAACAGCAGGCCTACAACGCCTTTGCGCAGTCTGAGGCGATGCGCCCGCATGCCATGAGCTTGTCGATGATCGCTGGCCTGTCGGTGGCGCAGGCCATGGGCCCGCGCCGCCTGCCGGACGAGCGTTGTCTGCCCTGGATCTGGGACCGTCGGCAGGGCCTGCGCGCGCCTGTATTTGGCCCAGCTGGCGAGCGCGAGCTGATCACCGGGCTGGTGCTGCGGCAACTGCATGCGGTGCATTGGGCTGACACCCTGGCAGGGTCGCCTTTCGGCGGACCGACGGGGTCGGCGGCCCGGTTCGACGCGATCAGCTTCAGCCAGGGATTCATGGTTGGCGTGAACCTGGGCTACGAGGATTGGGGGCCACTGCTGGACAGCCATCCGCAGGGGCTGCTGGCGGTGATGACGCTGGGGCAGCCCGACCCGACCGCACTCGACGGGCTGGGCGCGTCCTCGCTGAAGGCTCTGGTGAGGGCCCTGGTGCCCGACCTGGTGCAACTGCGTGAGCACTGGCGCGGCCGGCCGGCCGGCGCCGCGATGTCGGCCGAGGCCATCTGGCAGCACCTGCGGCAGCGGCTGCTGCACTTCAAAAAGCCGTTTCCGCATGACGCGATGCTGCTGGCGCATGCCCAGCGCGCGCTGGTGGCACCCCACCTGGCGCAGGCGCTGGGCGCCATCGTGCAAGACCCGTCCGAGGCATTGGCAGGCGAATGGATGCTGCAGCACTTTGCGCTGGCCTTGCTGGCCTGCTGGCGTGATACCAGCGCCTACCGGCCGATGCTGGCGCTGGCCCGGCTGGACGCCGACATCGTCGATGACTTGTTGGGCGATATGCAGCACGAGCTGTATGCCCGCGCCCTGGCCAGCGTCTGCGATGGTGATCTGCAGCCGCTGATCGACGGGGTGGACGACCCTGGCGTGGGCCCCTGGGTGAAGCTGGCCTTGCTCGAGGCCTGGAAGCTGCGGGTGATCGAGGGCGACGCGCCGCTGGCCGCGTTTGAGCACTATCTGCTCGGGCTGGGCCAAACCGCCGCCGACGCCATGCGCCGCGGCGAGCGCTGTGCCGACGAGAACATGGAAATGCTGGACACCGTGGCCTCCCTGGCCTGCGATGTCGGTTCCCCCCTGTTGCTGGGCCCCGTGCGCGAGTGGTTTGCCGAGGGTCTGCTGGACCCGCTAAACATGGACCAGCCCTTCTTCGAGGCCAAGATGGCGCTGCCCTGGGCCGAGCGCGTGCAAAAGGTGCGCCGGCGGCGCCAAGGCTATGTCGAGAATGCCGCCGACGAGATCAGCTGGTGGGCCGCCTACACCGAGGACGACGATGACTTTGAAGATTCACCGGCGCCGGCCCAGGCCCCGCTGCTGCGCGACGGCCCCAAGATCGGCCGCAACGACCCCTGCCCCTGTGGCAGCGGCCAGAAGTACAAAAAATGCCACGGCGCCAACTGATCTGAGCCCTTGACGGGGTCATCCAGGCCCCGCTCACCAGGGTTCATCGCGCTCAGGATATACAATTCATAAATTGTTTATCAAACCAGGGCGAGGTCAGCATGCAAGTGTCGAAATGGGGCAACAGCCTGGCCATCCGCCTGCCTGCGGCGGTGGTGGAGGTGCTGGGTTTGAAAGAGGGCGACGACATCCTGGTGACGGTGGC
>JANLZT010000136.1:0-2540 GCA_031366465.1 Betaproteobacteria bacterium
ATCGAGTTCAAGGCCCGCTTTGGCGGAATACCGCGCGAGATCGCGGTGCCGATCGACCATGTGGTGGCCATCTATGCACGCGAGAACGGGCAGGGCATGGCGTTTCCGGTGCCAGCCTTGGCGGGGGCCGATCTGCCAGCCACCGCGCCGGCCCCAGCGTTGGTCCCTGTGTTGGGCCCTGATACGCCGCGCAGTGGCCTGCGTCTGGCGCCGACGCCGGGGTCTGACCTGCCCGAGGCCGCAACGCCGCCGGTCGGCGTTGACCCCGAGCCCGATCCACCGGCTGGCGGCGGCGCCCGCCCATCGCTCAAGCGCATCAAGTGAGCGAGGTGTGGTGGCGTACGGCCGGGGCCCAGGCTGCGGCGCCGCGCCCTAGAATTTGTCGATACGCCGGCTTAGCTCAGTTGGTAGAGCAACCGCCTTGTAAGCGGTAGGTCATCCGTTCGATTCGGATAGTCGGCACCAAGCGCCTGCTGCCTTGTAGCCAGGCCGCTGCTCAAGCCGGGCCCAGCAGCTTGATGCGCACCGGCGGCCCGGGCCAGCCCTGCGCGCGCAAATGGGCGTCCAGCGCCGGCACCATCTGCCGCAGCTTGGACGACACCGCGCCGTTGGTGGCCAGCAAGGTCCAGCCCACCTCGTCGATAGGGCCGGCTTTCACGCAGGCCTGCAGGGCGGGGGTCAACAAGGGCCAGACACAGTCCAATCGCGATTGGGATTCGCGCAGGCGCCGGGACAACGCGGCCAGGGGTTCACTGTCCGACAGCGCCTGGTCGATGGCCCGGGTGCCGGGTGGCAGGGCTGGGGGCCGGGTGGAGGCGGGCGACCGGGGTGGTGGCATCGGGATGGCTTGGCTTGGATGGGGCGACGGCGGCGTCGGTGATCGCCGGGCAGCGCGCATGACGGCCAGGGCAGGCGGCCGATGATAGACTTCGCAGCTTTGCGCGGGCGCGCCGTCGGCCGCTTGTCAAACATGATGGGGCGCTGGGCAGGGTGCGCGGTCAAGCCAGCCTGGTTGGCCGGCAGCCGGCAGCCAGGGCGCGGTTGGCCGCACTTGCGGCCTGGGCAGCCAGCCCCATCTGCCCCATCCGCCCCATTGCGCCCAGCCCCGCCCGCGCTGATCCCTCAGCAGGCACTGCCGCCGGTCCCCCGGTGCCGGTGCCCCGATTCCTGCCTCCCATACGCCGCATGTTGCCCAAGCTTCTCACCTCGATTTTTGGCAGCCGCAACGACCGCCTGCTCAAGCAATACCGGCGCGTCGTGGGCCAGGTCAATGCCTTGGAGCCCTCCTTCGAGGTGCTCGACGATGCCGCGCTGCGCGCCAAGACCGAGGACTACCGGCAGCGCATCGCCCAGGGCGCCACGCTCGACGATCTGCTGCCCGAGGCCTTTGCCGCAGTGCGCGAGGCCGGCAAGCGCAGCTTGAAGATGCGCCACTTCGATGTGCAGTACATCGGCGGCATGGCGCTGCACAACGGCAAGATCGCCGAGATGCGCACCGGCGAGGGCAAGACCCTGATGGCCACGCTGCCGGTCTACCTGAATGCGCTGTCGGGCAAGGGCGTGCATGTGGTCACCGTCAACGATTACCTGGCGCGCCGCGATGCCGAGTGGATGGGCCGGCTCTACGGCTTTCTCGGCCTGAGCGTGGGTGTCAACGTGCCGGGGCTGTCGCGCGAGGAGAAACAAGCCGCTTACGCCGCCGATGTCACCTACGGCACCAACAACGAATTCGGCTTCGACTACCTGCGCGACAACATGGTCTACGAGCTGACCGACCGAGTGCAGCGTGGCCTTCATTTCGCCATCGTCGATGAGGTGGATTCGATCCTGATCGACGAGGCCCGCACGCCGCTGATCATCAGCGGCCAGGCCGAAGACCACACCGAGATGTATGTGCGCATCAACACCGTGGTGCCGGGCCTGAAGAAACAGATCGGCGAGGCCGATCCGCGCACCGGCGAGGGTGTGATCGAACCGGGTGATTTCACCGTCGACGAGAAAAGCCACCAGGTCACGCTCACCGAAGACGGCCACGAGAAGGCTGAGAATTTGCTGGCCCAGGCCGGCCTGCTGGCCGAGGGCGCCAGCCTCTACGACGCCGCCAACATCTCGTTGATGCACCATGTGTATGCAGCGCTGCGGGCCCAGCACCTTTACCACCGCGATCAGCATTACGTGGTGCAGGCTGGCGAGATCATCATCGTCGATGAATTTACCGGCCGGCTGATGACCGGGCGCCGCTGGTCTGACGGCCTGCACCAGGCGGTCGAGGCCAAGGAAGGCGTGCAGATCCAGAGCGAGAACCAGACCCTGGCCTCGATCACCTTCCAGAACTATTTCCGCATGTACGCCAAGCTCGGCGGCATGACCGGCACCGCCGACACCGAGGCCTATGAGTTCCAGGAGATCTACGGCCTGGAAACCGTGGTGATCCCGCCGAATCGGCCGACGGTGCGCCAGGACGAGCTGGACCTGATCTACAAGACGGCCCGCGAGAAGTACAACGCGGTGCAGGACGACATCCGCAGCTGCCACCAGCG
>JANLZT010000138.1:0-16285 GCA_031366465.1 Betaproteobacteria bacterium
GTCGATGCCCTGCTGCCCCTGGCCCGGGCCCTGAGTGAAGACGATCACCCCCAGTTGATCCACCAGGACGACACCTTCTTCGCGGTGCCGCAGGGCCGGCTCAAGTTGCGGGTGTTTGGCGACGGCTCGGGCGAGCTGATCCACTACCACCGGCCCGACGCCGACGGCCCCAAGCGGTCTGACTACCTGCTGGCCCCGGTGCCCGAACCCGAGAGCCTGCGCGAGGTGCTCAGCCGCGCCTGCGGCCTGCTGGGCCGGGTGCGCAAGGAGCGCCTCCTGGTGCTGGTGGGCACCACCCGCATCCACCTCGACCGGGTGGAGGGCCTGGGCGACTTTCTCGAACTCGAAGTGGTCTTGAGCGACGGCCAGACCGAGGCCGACGGCGTGGCCATCGCCCAGGATCTGATGGCGCAACTGCAGGTCTTGCCGACTCAGCTGGTCAGCGGCGCCTACCTCGATCTGCTGCGCGGTGCCCGGCCGGGGCCAGGCTCAGACCCGCTGGAACCCGACAGTCCAGGTGCCGCTTGAGTCTGCTGCTCGATGTGCAGGGCCTGCGCATCACCCTGCCCAGCGCCCGCGGGCCGGTGCAGGCCTTGCGCGGGGTGTCGTTCAGCCTGGCGCGCGGCCAGACCCTGGGCCTGATCGGTGAATCGGGCTGCGGCAAGAGCATCACCGCGCTGGCGCTGATGGGCCTGCTGCCCGATGGCGCGCGGGTGCAGGGCTCCATCAAGCTGGACGGCCAAGAGCTGCTGGGCCAGCCCGAGCCGGCCTGGTGCGCGCTGCGGGGCAACCGTCTGGCGATGGTCTTCCAGGAGCCGATGACCGCGCTCAACCCGCTGCACACGATCGGCCGGCAGATCGCCGAACCGCTGCGCCTGCACCGGGGGCTGGATGCGCGTGCCGCCCGCGCCGAGGCGCTGCGCCTGCTGCAGCGGGTGCAACTGCCGCAAGCTGCAACGCGGCTGGACAACTACCCGCACCAGTTGTCGGGCGGCCAGCGCCAGCGGGTGGTGATCGCCATCGCGCTGGCCTGCGGCCCCGACCTGCTGATCGCCGACGAGCCCACCACCGCGCTGGACGTCACCATCCAGCGCGAGGTGCTGGACCTGATCGACCAACTGGTGGCCGAGGACGGCATGGCGCTGCTGCTGATCAGCCACGACCTGGGCGTGATGGCCGAGAACGTCCAACGCATGCTGGTGATGTATGCCGGCGAGGTGGTGGAGCGCGGCGCCACCGATGCGGTCTTCGAGCACCTGGCCCACCCCTACACCCGGGGCCTGTTCGCGGCCCGGCCGCGGCTGGGGCTGCGGGCCGAAGGCGGTGCTGGCCTGCCCGGACGGCGCGGCCACCGTCTGGCCACCATCCCCGGCCGGGTGCCCGAGCTGATCGCCCTGCCCGCCGGCTGCGTTTTTGCGGACCGCTGCGCGCTGGCGATTGACGCCTGCCGCGCCGCGCCGCCGCCCGAGGCCGAGGTCTCGCCCGGCCATGCCGCGCGCTGCATCCGGCTGGATGCCAGCCTGGCCAGCCCGACATGACCGCCCTGCTGCAGGTGCAAGACCTGGTGCGGCACTACCGGCTGCCGCGCGCCCATCTGCTGGCCGCGCCGGCGGTGGTCAAGGCCTTGCAGGGCGTGAGCTTTGCGCTGCAGGCCGGGCACAGCCTGGGGGTGGTGGGTGAGTCGGGCTCGGGCAAGAGCACGCTGGCGCGCCTGGTGATGGCCCTGGAATCGCCCACCGCCGGCAGCGTGACCATGGCCGGGCAGGATCTGGCCACGCTGGACGCCGCCGCACTGCGGCGCGCCCGGGCCGGCTTCCAGATGGTGTTCCAGGACCCGTTCGGCTCGCTCGACCCGCGCCAGACCGTCGGCCGCATCGTCGCCGAGCCGCTGGCGGCCCAGGGCGGCGTGGGCCGCAGCGATCAACAGGGCCGGGTGGGCGCGATGCTCGACGCCGTCGGCCTGCGCGCCAGCGATGCCGGCAAATACCCGCATGAGTTCTCGGGCGGCCAGCGCCAGCGCATCGCCATCGCCCGGGCGCTGGTGACCCGCCCCAAACTGATCGTCGCCGACGAGCCGGTGAGCGCGCTCGATGTGTCGGTGCAGGCCCAGGTGCTCAACCTGATGCAGGACTTGCAGGACAGTCTGGGCGTCACTTACCTGTTCATCAGCCATGACCTGGCGGTGGTGGACATGGTCTGCGACGAGGTGATCGTGCTCTACCAGGGCCGGGTGGTCGAGCAGGGCAGCCCGGACACCTTGTTCCAGTCGGCGGCCCACCCCTACACCCGGGCGCTGATGGACGCCGTGCCACGCGCCCGGCCCGGTGCGCGCCGCGCCAGGCAGGTGTTGGCGCTTGAGCCGGTGGCCGCAGCCCAGGGCTGTGCCTTTGCGCCGCGTTGCGGCTGGCGCCAGCCCATCTGCCTGAGCGCCGCGCCGCCGCTGCGTGGGCTGCAGGCCGGCCACTGGGTGGCCTGCCACCGGGCCGAACAGGTTGCAGAATCCGCCGGTCTTGATGCCACTGCTTGATGCCACTGCTTGACCCGCTTGTCCGACCCGTCCGTGTGAAGTCCCAGCCCAGCGCCCAGCGCGCCCCAAAGGAGCCCCACCATGACCCTCCGCCGTCGCACCCTGGCCCAGGCCGCCGCGCTGCTGGCCCTGCCCATCCCCGTCACCCAGGCCTTGGCGCAGCGCGCCAAGGACACGGTGGTGCTGGGCATGGTGCTCGAGCCCACCAGCCTCGACCCGACCACCGCCCCGGCCGCAGCCATCGGCGAGGTGGTGCACTACAACGTGCTGGAGGGCCTGACCAAGATCAATGCCAGCGGCTCCATCAGCGCACTGCTGGCCGAGGACTGGACCAGCGACCCCGACGGCAAGAGCTACACCTTCCGATTGCGCAAGGGCGTGAAGTTCCAGGACGGCACGCCCTTTGATGCCGACGCGGTGAAGTTCAGCTTCGAGCGCGCCAAGGCCGACGGCAGCACCAACAAGGCCAAGAAGGGCGTCTTCGACAACATCTCGTCCATCGCCACGCCGCAGCCCGATCTGGTGATCCTGACGCTGAACAACCCCGACGCCACGCTGCCCTTCCGGCTGGGCGAGAACACCGCCGTGATCTTGAGCCCCAAGAGCGCGGCCACCGCCTCGACCCAGCCGGTCGGCACCGGGCCTTTCAAGTTCGACAGCTGGCAGAAGGGCTCGGCGATCACGCTGGTGCGTTGGGACGGCTACCGCGATGTGGCCGCCATCAAGCTGCGCCGCGTCACCTTCCGCTTCATCAACGACAACGCCGCCCAAGTGGCGGCGCTGCTGGCCGGCGACATCGACGGCATGCCGCGCTTTGGCGCGGTGCAAAACCTGCAGCAACTGCAGGCCGACAAGCGCTTTGTGGTGGAGATCGGCAGCACCGCCGGCAAGGGGATGGTGGCGATCAACAACAAGAAAAAGCCGCTGGACGATGTGCGGGTGCGCCGCGCCATCATGCATGCCATCGACCGCAAGGCCTTCATCGACGGCGTGCTCGAAGGCCTGGCCAAACCCATCGGCAGCCATGCCGCGCCCACCGACGTGGGCTATGTCGACCTGACCGGGCTGTATGCCTTCAACCCCGACAAGGCCCGCGCCTTGCTCAAGGACGCCGGCATCAGCACGCCGCTCAACCTGACCCTCACGCTGCCGCCGCCCAGCTATGCGCGCAAGGGCGGCGAGGTGGTGGCCGCGATGCTGGCCAAGGTGGGCATCAACGCCAAAATCGAGAACGTCGAATGGGCGCAGTGGCTGGCCGGCCCGTTCAAGGGCAACTTCGACCTGACCATCATCAACCACGTCGAGCCCCTCGACTACATGCAGTACGCCAACCCGGCCTACTACTGGGGCTACGACAGCAAGGTCTTCAACGAGATCGCCAGGAAGCGCGCCGAGGCCGGCCGCGGCCGCCCGCAGGTGCAGCTCTACGGTGACATCCAGCGCCAGATCGCCAATGACGCGGTCAACGCCTTCATCTTCAACCCGTCGCAGGTGGCAGTGTCTCGCCGGGGCTTGAAGGGCCTGTGGGCCAGCTCGCCGGTGTTTGCCAACGACATGTCGCAGGTGAGCTGGTCCTGAGTTCGACGACGGCCGCATCCACGTCACCGACACCGCCGCATGCCCGCCCTGCACACCCTCGGCGCCACTGAACTGGCCGCCGGCTATGCCAACGGCAGCCTGTCACCGGTCGAGGCCACGCAGGCGGTGATCTACCAGATCGCGCGGCTGGAGCCCCGGCTGCAGGCCCTGTACGCCTACGACCCCGAGGCCGCGCTGGCCCAGGCCCGCGCCAGCCAGACCCGCTGGCTGGCCGGCGCGCCGCTGTCGCCGCTGGACGGTGTGCCGGGCACGCTCAAGGAGAACATCGCCACCCGGGGCTGCGCGATGCCTGTCGGCAGCGCCGCCACCGAGCTGGTGGCCCTGGCCGACGATGCGCCGCCCGCCGCGCGCTGGCGCGAAGCCGGCCTGGTGCTGCTGGCCAAGACCACCATGCCCGACTACGGCATGTTGTCCTCGGGCTTGTCGAGCTTTCACCCGCTCACCCGCAACCCCTGGGACCGCAGCAAGAACCCGGGTGGCAGCAGCGCCGGGGCGGGTGCCGCTGCGGCAGCGGGCTATGGGCCGCTGCATGTGGGCACCGACATCGGTGGGTCGGTGCGGCTGCCGGCCGGCTGGTGTGGCCTGGTCGGCCTCAAACCCAGCGCCGGCCGCATCCCCATCAAGCCGCCCTATGCGGGCCGGGTGGCCGGGCCGATGACCCGCAGCGTGGCCGATTGCGCCGCGCTGATGGCAGTGCTCAGCCAGCCCGACTGGCGCGACCCCACCAGCCTGGCGCCGCAAGCCATCGCCTGGCAGCAACTGCAACGCGACATCAAGGGCTTGAGGATCGGCCTGCTGCTGGACGCCGGCTGGGGCCTGGGCGTGGAGCCCGAGACCCGTGCGGCGGTGCTGGCTGCGGCCACTGCCTTCGAGGCCGCCGGTGCCATCGTCGAACCGCTGGCGCCCTTCAGCACCCGGGCCATGATCGACGGCCTGGACCGCTTCTGGCGCATGCGCAGCTACCTCGACATGCAAGCCCTGCCCGAGGCGCGGCGCGCCAAGGTGCTGCCCTATATCCGCGGCTGGGTGGCCAGCGGCGCTGGCTTGACGGCGGAAGAGGTCTTCACCGGCTACAGCCAGATGGCGGCGCTGCGCGATGCGGCCATCAGCGCCTGCCAGCCGTTTGACTTTGTGCTCTCGCCCACCAGCCCGGTGCCCAGCTACGCCGCCGAATGGGCCAGCCCCACCAATGACCCGGCGCTGCCCTTTGAGCACATCGCCTTCACCGTGCCGCACAACATGAGCGAGCAGCCGGCGCTGTCGATCAACTGCGGCTTCACCGCCAGCGGCCTGCCGATCGGCCTGCAGATCATCGGCCACCGCTTCGATGACCTGGGGGTGCTGCAGATGGGCCTGGCCTGGGAGCAGATGCGGCCGGCAATAGTGGCCTGGCCGATGGCTTGATCCGGGGCCTGGCCGGGTCGGTGTTTCAGGGCGCCTTGGCCGGCCCGTGGCGGACCAGGCGCAGGTTCTCGTCGCGCACCAGGCCGATCTGCGGCGCGTAATACCTGTATTCCAACTTCTTGGCGTCCAGGCCCGAGGTGCCGCGGATCTTCATGCACTTGCTGAAGGTGCCGGCAGCGGTCTTGCAGGTTTCAGTCAGGCTGACCACCTCGCCCCGGTTGAGGGTGATGCCGGGTGCGATCTCCTGGTAATAGCGCATGCCGGGCCTTGGCGTGCCCGGGATCACCAGGCCGGGCCGGTTGCCGTTGCTGCCGGCCAGCCAGGTGCCGGCGTCCTTGACCAGCTTGCCGTCCTTGAAGACTTCCACGTCTTCGCCAAAGTGCAACACGTCCCGGGTCTGTGGGCAGAAGGCGTAGTAATTGCGGGACAGCTCGTGCAACTGCCCCTTGTTCCACTCGCGTTCTTCGACCACCCGGGTGGTCACGCCGTTGATCACCTTGGTCTCGTCCAGTACCGTGATCTGCAGCTTGATCCCACCGCCTTCGAGCACCAATTGGTGGCCGGGCTCCAGCACAAAGTAGTCATTGCGCCCGCTGGTGGCCAGGGCACAACTGGCCACGCCGAACTCCTCCTGCCAGACGCTGGCGGCGGGCTTGTCCTTGGCCACCACGGGCACGGCCTGGGCCAGCAGCAGCGCGGCGGCCAGCGGTGCCAGCCGTAGCGCCGCGCGGCGCAGAGACATCGATGGGGAGGCGGATTTGGGCATCAGTGCGCTCCAGAGTTGCGGGGTTGAGAGGGTTGAGAGGGTTGAGAGCGTCAGTAGCGGAACTTGGCGACGACGCTGGCGCCGTGATCAGCACGCCGGCCCAGCGGGTTGGCCAGCTTGCCGTCGAGGCTGCGGAAGGCTTGGCCGGGCAGGAACAGCCCAGCCCGCAGGTCCAGGCCCAGGCGGCGGATGCCGAACAGGCCGCGGAAGCCGACCACCAGGTCCAGCCCCTGGCCAACATCGTTGCTGGGTGGCCCGGCCAAGGTGTTCATCTGCGCCGTCAGGCCCCAGTTGCGGATCTCGCTGGCCGCTGCATTCAGGTGGTAGCGGTGGTAGATCAGGTCGATCGAGATGCCAGGCGTGGCGCGCGCGCCCAGGCCGACGGTCATCACCCTCAGATTGCTCAGCTCGGGGTCCAGCACCTCGCCGTAGGCCTTGAACTTGGACAGGCCGATGTACCTGGCCTCGTTGGTCTGCTGCCCGCTCTGGCGGAACTCGGTGTTGATGCCGTCGTCCGGGTTGCTGTCGCCGGTGCCGTTGGCAAACGCCAGCGTGATGTTGGGGTCGAAGGGCAGGTCGGCAAAGCGGTAGGTGGCGCCGACATCCAGACCCCAGGCGCGCAGGCTTTGCTTGTTTTCATCGCTGCCGCGCAGCAGGGCGGCCTCCAGCCACCAGTTGAAGGCCGCCGTGGGCTTGCCGTGGCCTCGCACGGCCAGCATCAGCGGCGCGCCCTCCTGGCCATCCATGTCGCGGCGCTTGAGCACATAGGCCGCCAGCACCTGGTTGTCAAAGCCGCGGTAGTCGGCATACAGCATCGCCGACTCGATGCGTGCCTTGCGCACATGGCGCAGCGCGTCCAGGCTCCAAAGCACGTCGCGCGCCACCATCGCCTCGGCGCGAATATTCTCGTGGCGGTAGGACAGGCTGGCCACGTCCAGCGAGCCGTCAAACACCCAGTGGCGGTCGTCCTCGTAGTTGCGCCGGCCCAGGTTGATCTCGAAGGGGGCGATCACCTGGCGCACGGTCACCAGGGCCTGCTCGACCAGCAGCGTGGGCGGCCGCGCCGGTGGCTGCCGGATATCGCCATTGGGCAGCGCGACCAGGGCTTGTTCCTGCAAGGCGTACTCACGGCCCAGCTTGCCCTCCAGGGTCAGGGCCAGCCAGTCGGTGGGGCGGTAGAGGATGCTGCCAAAGACCTTGGTCTTGAACAGCAAGGAGTTGTCGGCCACGCCACTGTCCAGGTCCTTGTTGCGCCGGTAGGTGAAGGGCGACTCCATGCCATAGGTGTACTGGTAGCTCAAGCGCACCGGCGCCGCGTTGGGCGCGCCGGCCGCTGCGGGCTTGGGCAGCTCGAATTGCGCCAGGCTGCCACCTGACCAGGCCGCGCACACCAGCGCAGCAAGGACAGCGCCTGGCCAACGGCATGCAATGACCATGCTGGGCTCCTTCGCCTATTGACCGCTCAGGCCGGCACCAGGCCACCCAGTGCCACCTCGCGCCGTGCCGGCGAGCTGACCCCCAGATAGAGCAGCGGCACCACCAGGGTGGTGATCAGGGCCGAGACCAGCATGCCGCCGACGATGATGATGGCGGTGGGCCGCACCACCTCCAGCCCAGCCGCGAAGCCGCCGGCAATGATGGGCAGCATGGCCAGCACGGTGGCCGCCAGGCTGGCAAGGATCACGGGCAGACGCTGCTGGGTGACCTGCAACACCCGCTCGAACCGGGCCGCGCGCGCCTGGCCCTGGCCGAGATCCTGGGCTTGCAGATCGCCGATCAGCGACAGGTTCTGCCGGGCGGCCACGCCCAGCACCGCCAGCAAGCCCACCGTCGAACCCAGCGTCAGGGTGCCGCCACCAGCGGCGGCCGCCACCAGCAGCGCGCCGGCCACGCTGGCACCGATGGCAGCCATGCCCAGCGCTGCCAACGCCCAGTTGCCCAGGCAGGCCTGCAGCAACAAGAGCATGCCCACCAGCACCGCCAGCACGGCGCCGATCTGGCGCTGCTGGGTGCCGGCGCGCTGGGCGTACTCACCCAGCAGTTCGGGGTGGTATTCGAGCGGGAACTTCACGCCGGCCAAGCGCTGCGCAACCTCACCGACCACCGCACTGGGGTCGCGCCCGTCCACACCCATCAGCACGTCCACATAGGGCGCGCGGCCCTCGTGGCGCATCATGGTGGGGGTGGAGGTGACGGCGACGTCGGCGATGTCGCCCAGCCGGGTGTGGCTGCGATCGGATTTTTCAACCCAAAGGTCTTGCAGATTGCTCAGGTTCTGGCGGGTCTCAGGGGCGCCCCAGACCACCACCTCGAAGATGCGCTGGTCCTTGAACAGATAGCCCACCACCATGCCCGAGAACACCGACGCTGCCGAGCGCCGCACGTCACCTGGCTTGACATTGGCCTTGCCGGCGGCTTCAAGGTTGACCTTTACCTGTACATGCGGCTCTTCCACCTGGCCCTCGGCGCTGAGGTCGACCACGCCGGGGATGCCGGCCAGGGCGGCGCGCACCTCTTCAGCCTTTTGCTTGAGCACCTCGCGCTGCGGCCCGAAGATGCGCACCACGATGGGCTTGCTCTGGCCGGTCAGCACCTCGCCCACCTTGTCGCGCAGGTAGTACTGCAGGCTGTGGTCGACGCCTGGGTAGCCGTCCACCGTTTCACGGATCGCCGCCAGCGTGGCATCGCGGTCGGCGTCGGGCGCCAGGCTGACCCACAGCTGGCCGGCGTTGACGCCCACCACCTGGTCGCCCGTCACCGCGCGGCCCACATGGCCGCCCACGCCGCGCACGCCCGGGATCGCCTCGAGCTCCTTGCTCACGCGCTGGGTGATGCGGTAGGTCTCGGCATGCGAGGTGCCGGGCGGGGTGGTCCAGTTGACCAGCAACTGCTGCTCCTTGAGCTGCGGCAGCAGCGACTGGCCCAGCATCGGCCAGACCACGGCGGCCACCACCACCAGACCCAGGGTGGCTGCCAACACCCACTGCGGCCGGGTGGCCAGGCCGCGCAGCCACTGCGCATGGCGTTGGCTGATGCCGGCCTTGTCGCTCAACGCGGCCAGAGCCGGCCCATCCGGGTCGGCGGGCCGGTCCATCAGCAGCAGGCTCAGCGCCGGTGTCACGGTCAGGGCCACCACCAGGGTGGCGACGATGACCAGCAGATAGGCCACCCCCAGGGGCTCAAAGAAGGCCGCCGACACGCCACCCAGGAAGTAGATCGGCGCAGTGGCCAAGGCCATCACCAGCGCGGCATAGAGGGCGATGCGTTGCGAGCGCAAGGTGGTCTCCAGGATCAGCCCCAGCACGCTGGTGCCGGGCAGGCGCTGCCGCAGGCGATCACGCAATTGCTGTGCGTCCACCACGGCAGCGTCGATCACCACCGCCAGGGCCACGATCAGCCCGGCCAGCACCATGGTGTTGATGGTGCCACCCGCCAGGCGCAGGCCCAGCGCCGCGACAAATATGGTGATAGGCAGCGCCAGCACTGCCACCAGGGCACTGCGCCAGTGCGACAAGTAGGCGGCTATCACCAGCACCACCAGCACGCCACCCAGCAGCAATGCGCGGCTCAGGTTGGTGATCGACTCGTCGACATAGTTGGCCAGACGGAAAACCTCGGCATCGACCTTGACCCCCGGCAGGCCGCGGCGCAACTCGGCCAGGGTCTGGTCGACCCGGCGGGTCACCTCCAGGGTGTTGGTGCCCGGGAACTTCTCGATCACCAGCATCAGCCCGTTGGCACCCTTGCCGACCACCGCGTCACCGATCAACGGCGCATGCGCGAAGGTGGTTTCGGTGACATCGCCCAGCGCCATCGAGCGCCCGGCCAGCAGTAGGTGAGGCGAAGTGACGGCGATCTTGGCCATGTCCTCGGGCGACTCGATGGGCATGGTGTGCTCCACCCCCAGGCGCTGGTTGCTGTTGTCGATCCAGCCGCCCGAGCCAGGCGACGAGGCCTTCAAAAACGTCAGCGGCGAGACCCACAGCGCGTCACCGGTGGCGGCGATGATGTCCTCTTGCATGACCCGGGTGTCGCGCAGGCGGTTGGGGTCGAACTGCACATGCAACTGGCGCAGGCGCTGGCCCCACACCGACACATTCGACACCCCCGGCACGCCCACCAGCTTGGGCTTGATGGTCCAGCGCGCCAGCAGTGACAGCTCGGTCGGCTCAATGGTGTCCGACGACAGCGCCACCATCATGAAGCGGCTGGTGGCCGACATCGGCTGCAGGATCACCGGCGGGGTGGCCACATTGGGCAGGGTGTAGGCCAGGGCCAGGCGCTCCTGCACCATTTGCCGGGCCTTGAGCACATCGGTGCCGCGCTTGAAGATCAGCAGCACCGACGACAGCCCGGTGACCGAGCGCGAGCGGGTGGATTCGATCCAGGGCACGCCGCTGAGCAGCTCTTCCAGGCTGTAGGTGATCATGCTTTCCACCTCTTCGGCGGACAAGCCGATGGCCTCGGTCTGCACCTCCACCACCGGTGGCGCGAACTCTGGGAAAACATCCACCGGCAGGCTGCGCAATTGCAGCGCGCCGTAGGCCACCGCAGCGGCCGCCAGGCTCAGCACCAGAAAGCGAAACCGCAGGCTGTTGGTGACGATCCAATCGAACATGATGGTGTGCTCCCTGGGCTTACTTGCCGAAGATCTCGGTGCCGTACAGCAGCGCCGCGCCCACCGTGACCACCGCCGTGCCCACCGGCGGGCCGTCGGTGATGACGGCCTGGTTGCCGACCACCCGCTGCACCGTGATGCGCTGGCGTTCATAGGTCAGCGGCTGTGGGCTGGCATAGACCCAGGGCTGGCCTTTGCTGTCGTAGTAGATGGCGCTGTAGGGCACCACTTTCTGCTTGTCCTCGCTGCCGGCCAGTTGCAACTCAACCCGCACCCGGGTGCTGGCGGCCATGCCGTGCTTGGCGTCGGGCAGCACATAGTGAAGGGCCAGCATCGAGCGCTTGCCGTCCTCCACCGGGGCGTCGCCCGACAGCTTGGCCAACATCGGCGCCACGCCCTTGTCGCGCGTGTAGAGCGGCGTGATGCGGGCCGGCTTGTCCTTGTTGATGCGCTCATACTCACCGGGCGAGAGGTTCACCACCACCCAGCTCTCGCCCCCGACGGCGGGCGCAGCCGGCGCGGTGAGTGCCGTCTTGGTGATGCCGGGCGCGGCCGCCGGGTTGGCTGCAGCGGGCGTGAAGCCACCAAATCCACCGCCACCACCGCCACCGCCACCGGCCGCCGGTAACGCGGCCGGCCGGGCACCGCCAGCCTGGGGAAAAATCACCATGCCGCCGACCACCTGCTTGCGGATCACCACGTCCTCACTGACCGTGCCGGTCTGCACGTCCAGCCGCGCGGCGGCCTTGGCGCTGAGGGTGATGCGCTTGACGCCAGGGGTGGCGCCAGGCACCAGGCTCACGGCACTGCTCTTGCCGGCCGTAGCCGGGCTGGGGTCGGCCGCGTGCAGCGCGTTGGTGGCCAGCAACATGGCGGCCAGCGGGACGGCGAACAGGGCTTGGTTGGATCGGTGGGTCATGGCAACTCCAGGTTCAAAGCGACGGCACCAGGCCGTCCTTGCCGACGAACACAAAGACTGCGTTCAACTTGCCGTCACCGGCCTTGTTGGCGCCGACGAAGGCATGCGCACCCACTTTCAGGTCAGCGCGTTGGCCCACCGACATGCGCGTGACGGGCGCGTCCGGGCCGACCAGCACGTCGGACTCCTCGTCCTGGGTCGGGCCGTATTTGATGGAGATGACGCGGTTCTCCAGGTCATCGACCCAGCCATGGGTCATCGAACTGCCGACCGGGAAATCCCATTTCTTGAAGCCCACCGCGATGCCGCGCAACTGGTCGTCGATGATGCGCAGCTCACGCCCCTGGTAGAGCCAGCTGATGGTCTCGCGCGGCGTGGCGCGCACGATCGGGCTGGTCATGTCCAGGCGCACCGCCACCGAGCCCACATACAGGCCAAAGTCAACGCTGGAGAAGTTGGCCTTGGCCAGCGTGAACACCGGTGTGGCCTCGGCCAGTTGCACCCGAAGTGAGCGGCCATCGCTGGCCTTGAGGGTCAGCATGTTGGCCTCGATGGCGCTGATCTGGCCGCGCAGATGGTCGGGCTCGGCGCCCTGGCCCTGCGCGGCCGATCCCAGCATGGCCAGCGCCAGGGCGCAAACCAGCGTTCGGCGTGAAGGATGGTGAATCATCGAACTACCTCCAGGGATTCGCAGACTTGGCAGGGGCCCGGCTCAGGCCTTGTGGATCAGGCTGGTCTGCCAGGCCGCAGCCGGCAGGTCGCTCTCGGCGCTGACGCCGCGCGGCGCATAGCGCAGGTAGAGGTAGGGCACGATGAACAGCGTGAGCAGGGTGGAGCTGACCAGCCCGCCCAGGATCACCACCGCCATCGGATGCTCGATCTCGTGGCCGGGGATGCTGCCCGGCAGCACCAGCGGCAGCAGCGCCAGTGCCGTGCACAGGCTGGTCATCAGGATCGGCGCCAGCCGCTCGCTGGCCCCGCGCATCACCAGGCCGATGCCGAAGGGCTCGTGCTCGACCTGCTCCAGGTGCTGGTAGTGCTGGATCAGCAGGATGCCGTTGCGCGCGGCAATGCCCAGCACCGTGATGATCCCCACCAGCGAGCCGAGTGAGACCACCCGCTCGCCAAAGAAGGCCGCCAGGATGCCGCCCACCAGCGCGGCCGGCAGCGCCGCCATGATCATGGTGGCCAGCCGCCAGTGGCCCAGCGAGGCATGCAACACCAGAAAGATCGCCAACGCCACCACCACCGAGGCCGTCAGCAGGTTGCGTTGTGCGGCCTGGCGCTCGCGGTACTCACCCAGCAACTCGGGGTAGTAGCCGACCGGGAACTTCATCTTCTCCAGCCGCTCCTCCACCTCGCCGGCCACCGCACCCAGGTCGCGGCCCTGCACATTGGCCTTGACGTCCAGCCGACGCGAGCTGTTTTCGCGCTTGATCTTGTTAGGCGTGGGCATCAACTCGACATGCGCCACATCGCCCAGGCGCACGCGACCGCCGTAAGGCGTGTCGATCAGGAACTCGCGCAGCGTCTCGACGTTGTTGCGGGCGCTCTCGGTGGCCCACAGCCACACCCCATACACCTTGCCGTCACGCCGCAGGTCGGTCACCTCGATGCCTGAGAGCAGCACCGACGCCGCGCGCCGGATGTCGCCTGGCTTGAGGCCGTATTTCGCCGCCGTCTCCAGATTGAGCTTGATCTGGATTTGCGGCACCAGCACCTGCTGCTCGATGTGCAACTCGATCAGGCCGGGCACGTCCTTGATGGTGGCCTGCACCTCGTCCGCGCTCTTGCGCAGTTGGGCCAGGTCGGCACCGTAGAGGCGGATCACGATCGAGTCGCCAACGCCGGAGAGCACCTCTTTCACGCGCTCGCGCAGATAGGTCTGCACGTCGCGGTACAGGCCCGGGTAGCCGGCAACAGCTTCTTCGATGGCGGCGCGGGTCTTGTCGTAGTCCGCAGCCGGATCGACGCTGATCCAGTTCTCAGTGAAGTTCACGCCATAGGGCTCGTCGCCACCCAAGGCCCGGCCGATGTGGGCACCAAAGTTGCGCACGCCGGGGATGGCGCGCAACTCCTGGCTGGCCCGCTTGGTGATGCGCAGCGTCTCGGGGTGCGAGGTGCCCTCGGGCGGCACCCAATGCATCAGAAAATCGCGTTCCTTGAACGCGGGCAGCAGCGACTGCCCGAAGAAGGGCAGCACCGCCAGGCCGGCCACCACCACCCCGCCGGCGATGGCCAGCGCCACCCTCGGCCGGGTGATGGCGCTGGCCAGGCCGGCACCATATTTGCGCTTGAGCCAGGGCACCAGCGGCGACTCGCGCTTCTCCACCGCACTGCGGTCCAGCAGCAGCAGGCACAGCGCGGGCGTGACGGTGAGCGCCACCACCATCGACGCCAGCATCGCCAGGATGAAGGCCACCGCCAGCGGCTCGAAGAACGAGCCCGCCAAGCCGCCCATGAAGAAGATCGGCACCACCGCCAGCACGATCACCATGGTGGCCCACCAGATCGCCGGACGCACCTCCAGCGACGCCTCCAGGATGATCTGCGCAGTGGACGCGCTGCTGCCCGCCAGGCGGGCCTGGCGCAGCCGGCGCACGATGTTTTCGACATCGATGATGGCGTCGTCCACCACCGAGCCCAGCGCCACCACAAAACCGGCCAGCACCATGGTATTGATGGTGGCGCCCTGCCAGTAAAGCACCAGGCCGGCAGCCGTCAGCGACAAGGGGATCGCAATGATGCTGATCAGCGCCACTCGCCACTCGAACAGGAATGCGCCCAACACGATCAACACCAGCACCGAGCCCAGCAGCAGCGCCACGTTGAGGTTGTGCAGCGACAGCTCGATAAAGGTGGCCGGGCGGAAGATGGTGGAGTCGATCTCCACCCCGGGCAGGCCGGGCTTCAACTGCGCCAGCACGGCCTCGACATTGCGCGTCACTTCCAGCGTGTTGGCCCAGGGCAGTTTCTCGACGATCATCATCAGGCCGATGTCGTCGTTGATCACCGCGTCGCCGATCATCGGCCAGGTGCCCCATTCAACCTTGGCCACATCGCGCAGGCGCGGCAACTCGGCGCGCTTGGCCTTGACGAAAATCGGCACGTCGGCCAGGCCTTCCGGCGAGAAGACCGGGCTTTCCTGATGAATCACCAGGCGCTGGTTGGGGGTGTCAAGCATGCCGTCCACCCGGGTCTTGGACGCCGCGTTGTAGCGCAGCAAACCAAAGTCCAGCGCGCCCGAGGTGGTGGCCAGAACCTCGTCCAGGGTGACGTTGTGCAGGCGCATCAGGTCGGGGTCGGCCACCACGTTCAGGTTCTTGGCGCGCCGGCCCCAGATCGGGATGTTGGCCACCCCGTCCACCGCCATCAGGCGGAAGCGGATGGTCCAGTAAGCAATCATCGACAGGTCTTTGAGATCGTGCACCTTGGAGCTGATGCCGATCTTCATCACCCGGCTGGTGGACGACAGCGGCGCCAGCATGGTGGGGATGCCGGCCGATTGCGGCAGTTCGGCAATCGCCAGCTTGAGCCGCTCTTCCACCCGCTGGCGGGCGTCCATCAGGTCGGTGCCGGTCTTGAAGATCAGCACCACCTGCGACAAACCTACCACCGAAGATGAGCGCACAATGTCAATGCCCGGGGTGCCGCGCAACTGAGTCTCCATCGGGATGGTGATCAGCTCTTCGATCTCGGTCGAGGACATGCCCGGGCCCTCGGTCTGCACCTCCACCTTGGGCGGCGCGAACTCCGGGAACACATCCACCGGCATGCCGGGCAACTGGTAGAGGCCAAAGCCCAGCATCACGGCGGCACAGGCCAAAACCAGGAAACGAAACCTGAGGCTCGAACCAATGATCCAGGCAAACATGGCAGCACTCCTTGCGGACAGCCGCAAAGTACTCCGCGCTACCCAAAGCACGCATCCCTAAGATGTCCGATGTGTAAACGGTTTGTAGGACAGCCCGCCGATGCCGATAGGGCCGGTCATGCCGTCAACGCTTGCGCAGCCTGCGCGCTGCGCTGGGATTCGATGAAGGCTCAAATAGGCGCGCCCGCGGCCACGCGCGCGCGCGCGAGATGCGCACAGGCGCCGCGCGATGATGGCGGCAAGCTGCTAACTGTTACTTCAGTTGCTGTTGGTTTCATTCCTGAGGCACCAGGCTGCGAGCAGCAGCGGGTGCCGGCCCGCTTCAGCGGCGGGTGGCCAACCGCAACACCGTCAGATAGCCCGGCTGCAGTTCCATGCGCGCCGTCACGCCGCGCTGGCGCAACAAGGCATGGGCCTTGGGCAATTGCCAGCAGGGCAGCTGGGTGAAGAGGTGGTGCTCCAGGTGGTAGTTCACCCAGTAGGGCGCCAGCAGCGCACGCGCCAGCCCGTTGGCATGGGTGCTGCGGGCCTGGCGCAGCGGGTCGGGCTGGTCCGCTCCCACCAGCGCATGCTCGGCG
>JANLZT010000215.1:0-2573 GCA_031366465.1 Betaproteobacteria bacterium
AGTAGGTGAGGTATTGCAGGCTGGCGGTGAAGGCGCCCTGGGTGAGCACCAGCACCGGCTCGAACACCCGGTAGGCGTCCATCAGGTGGATCATCAGCACAAACACCATCAGCGGCATCAGGTGGGGCAGCACCACATGGCGCAGGCGCTGGGTGGCGGACGCGCCGTCCAGCATCGCCGCCTCGATTGAATCTTGCGGCACCGACTGCAGGCCGGCATAGAAGACGATGAAGGCAAACGGCAGCACATGCCAGACGCCGTACAGGATGATCAGCAGCCGGGCCGACCAGGCCTGGGCCATCCAGAACACCTGCACCCCCACCTGCGCCAGCAGATGCGGCACCAGGCCGTTGTCGCGGAACAGCCATTTGATCGCCAGCGCCCCGACCACCGGCGTGATGATGAAGGGCAGCAGCGACGCGGCGATGAAGGCCCCGCGCAGCGCCCGGGTGGCGCGGTTGACCGCCAGCGCCAGCAGCAAGCCGCCGCCCAGCACGAAGGGCGTGGTGGCCAGGGTGTAGACCAGCGTGAACTGCAGCGCGTTCAGGAACTCGTTGTGCGGGGTGGCGGCGGCCTCGGTGGCCGGGGCTGCTGTCGGCTTGGCAGCAGCCGGCTTGGCATCGCCCTCGGTGGCCAGGCCCAGCAGCTTGCGGTAGTAGTCCAGGCCGACAAAGCGGCAGCGCTCGACCGCACGGCCGTTGGCGTCCACCCTGGCGCGCTGCGTCACCATGGTTTGGCTGCCGAAGGGGCCGGTCACCTGCACGGTGGCCAGCACCAGCTCGGGCGTGCAGTTGCGCACCGACAGCCAGAAGGTCATCAGCAGCGGCAGCGCCAGCAGGCCCAGCATCAGCAACACCGACGGCGCGGTGAACTGCACAAAGCTGCGGCCCTTCATGCGGCCCCCTGCAGAAAGCCTTTTTCGGCGGCGGCGCGCTGGTAGGCCGCCGCCGCGCCGGCCAGCACCTCGGCCACCGGCCGCTCGGCCTTGAGCGCGTCGGGCAGGGCCTTGCCCAGCTCGCCGAGAGCCAGCGAGAAGAAGGGCTCACCCGGCCAGGCCTGGGCGCCGGCTTGCTGGGCCAGCGCCACGCCGGTGCCAAAGCGGCCGGGCCGGTAGGCCGGGTGGGTCCAGATGGCCAGGTCATTGCCGGCGCGCACGCTTTGCTCGCCCAGCATCTCCACCAGCACCTGGAACACGGCCTGGCGGCGCTCGGCACCACCCGCCGCATTGCGCGGCAGCACCACGCCGTCCCACCACAGGTGCGCCGCCGGCCTGCCACCGGGCAGCGCGGCCGGCGCAGCGGCAAAGCCCATCTTGCCCACCACCTTGGACGCCAGCGGGTCGTCCATGCGGGCGGCGCGGCTGGCCCACAGCACGCCCATTGCGGCCTTGCCCTGCTGCAACTGGTTCATCACATCGTCGGTGTTGGACGCCAGCGCATTCGGGGTCATGTACGGCATCACCGAGCGCATCGCCTGCACCGCCTGCTGGCCCAGCGCCTGCTGGAAGACCGGCCGGGCGGTGCCGGGCTCAAAGAAGTGGCCACCCAGGCTGGCCAGCACATTGGTGAACTCCACCGCCACATCAAAGCCCTTGGCAAAACCCTGCGCCACCGGGTAGGCCAGGCCGGGCTCGCGCTCCCTCAAGGTGGCTGCGGCCTGCAGCATCTGGGCATAAGTGGTCGGCACGGCGATCCGGTGGCGCTCGAACAGGTCTTGGCGGTAGACCAGGTTCTGGGTGTTCTGCATGAAGGCAATCGCCATCACCTCGCCGTCCACCCGCAGCAGCATGCGCTCAGGCAACTGATAGCGCGGGCCCAGTTGCCGCACCAGGTCGGTCATGGGTGCGAGCTTGCTGCGGCTGTAGAGATCACTGAACAGGCCCGACGAGACCACCGCCGCATCAAAGGGCGAGCGGCCGGCGCCGGCAAAGGCACGGTCGATTTCCTGCCGGGCCTGGGGCGTGATCTTGAAGGCCACCTTCAGGGCAGGGTGGCTGCAGGCCTCGGCCACCCGGGCCAGGTGCTGCACGGCGGGCAGTGCGTTGCCAATCAGGTGGATGCTGCCCTGGGTGCCGGCCAGCGCGGGGCAGGCGGCGTTGGAGATCGTGCTGGCGGTCTGCGCCTGGCCAGCGGGCAGCAGCCCACCGGCAAAGGCAGCACCCAGCAGGCGGCGGCGGTGGACGCTCACTGGACTACCCTTCGCGCAAAGCGCTCCGGGATTCGCGCTGGGGAGCGGCCCGGCGCGCTCATGGCGGCAGCCGCCAGCGCTGCTGGCTGCTGGCATCGAACAGAAAGCACTGCGCCGCATCGGCCGCCAAGCCCAGGGCCTGGCCGATCTGTGCGCGCTGGTCCTTGCCGGCCTTGGCGGTGATGCGGTGGGCGCCGGCCTGCAGCGTCAGCAGCGTGGCGTCGCCGGTCAGCTCGAACGAGAACACCTCTCCGCGCATCGGGGCCTCGGGCCGGGACGACAGTTGCAGGTCTTCGGCCCGCACGCCCAGCACCAGGCCGTCGCGGCTTTGCGCACCGAAGCCGGGCAGGCGGATGCCAGGCGCTGTGAAGACACCGGCCTCCAGC
>JANLZT010000219.1:0-4871 GCA_031366465.1 Betaproteobacteria bacterium
AAATCCAGCTTGGTGTAGATCTGGGTGCTGGTGATGCTGGCATGGCCCAGCAGCTCTTGCACGCCGCGCAGGTCACCGCTGGACTGCAGCAAATGCGACGCATAGCTGTGGCGCAGCATGTGGGGGTGCACGCCGGTGGGCAGGCCGGCATCGCGCGCCAGGCCCTGCAGGCGGGTGCGCACCTGGCTGTCACTCAAGCGTGCGCCGTGCCGGCTGACCAGCAGTGCGGCCTCGCCCGGCCGCGCCAGCGCCGCGCGCTCGGCCTGCCAGGCCGCCAGTGCCAGCAGGGCCGGCCCGCCCACCGGCAGGCTGCGCCGCTTGCTGCCCTTGCCCAGCACATGGGCGGTGGCGTCGGCCACATCGATCCAGCCGGCCGCCCGGGGCCCGGCCTCGATGTCCAGGCCGGTCAGCTCGGCCACCCGCAGGCCGCAGCCGTAGAGCAACTCGACGATGCAGTGGTCGCGCGCCCGCAGCGCCGGGTGGCCGCTGCTGGGCCGCTGCTGGGCCAGCGCCACCGCCTGGTCCACCGAGAGGGCCTTGGGCAGCGGCTTGGGCGCCTTGGGCGGGCGCAAGCCTTGCGCCGGGTTGTGGGTCACCAGCCGCTCACGGCCCCAATAACGGTACAGCCCGCGCCAGGCCGCCAACGCGATGGCGATGCTGCGCGGGCCCAGGCCGCGCTCACGCAGTTGCACCATCCAGCCGCGAATATGGTGAGCCTGGGCTTCGGGCAAGGCCACGCCTTCATCGGCCGCCAGTTGCTGCAGCCAGCCCAGCGCGCCGCGGTACATCACCAGGGTGCGTGCCGCCAGGCGCCGCTCCACCCGCAGGTGCTGCAAAAACTGTTCCAGGCCCGGGCCCAGCGGCGGGCCGTCCATGCGTGCTACCGGGGCAGCAAGCGGGTGAGCGCCGCGCCGGCCATCTCGCCGATGCGCGCCAGGAACTCGGTGCCCATGTCGGCGCTGTAGCGGGTGGGGTCGGGCGAGCCCAGCACCAGCAGGCCGATCACCGCAGCGTCGGCCGCCGGCCGCAGCGGGATCAGCGCCAGCGAGCTGATGCTGGCCGCATCGTCCAGCCAGGCGGCAGCCTCGAAGCCGGCGTTCAGGCCGCAGTAGGGCTGGGCCAGGCTGGCGGTGAAGGCTTTGACATCTTCGCTCACGCCCAGCGTGAAGGGCAGGCCGTCGAAGGCCTCGTCCACCCCCCACAGGCGCAGCGCGGCCTGCGGGATCAAGAACTCATGCTGCAGCGATTTGAGCAAGTCCACCGGCAAGCCCCCCGGCGTGGACGCCAGCAACACAACCCGGGTGAAGCGGTGCAGGCGGTTGGCGATGGCCAGGTTCTCGCGGCCGTGCCGCACCATCTCCATGATCTGCTGCTCCAGCGCCTTGATCTTGTCGCGCAGCATTTCCATCTGCCGCTGCTGCAGCGACACCGCGCGCTGGCCGTGCGGGCTGGCCAGTTGCACGCTGGCCAGCAGGTCAGCGTGGCGCTCAAAAAAGCCCGGCGTGTTGGCCAGGTAGTTGGCGATGTCGTTTTCGGTGATGCCGCCCTGGATGGTCATTGGCGCACCCCGCTCGCCGGGTACAGCGAGCGACCCGCCGGGCGGGTCGGGCCCGGCTTGGGGCGGCCCGGCGCTCGTGCCCGCTCAAGCATGGCTGACGCAGACTTCATAGTTCAATTTCCCCCTCAAAAACAGTCTCGGCCGGGCCGGTCATCAGCACGTTGGCGTCGTCAGCCGACCACTCGATGGTGAGCAGGCCGCCGCGCGCCTGCACGTCCACCTTGCGGTCCAGCCAGCCCAGCCGGATGCCGGCCACCACGGCGGCGCAGGCGCCGGTGCCGCAGGCCAGGGTCTCGCCGACACCGCGCTCGTGCACCCGCAGGGCGATCTGGTCGCGCGCCAGCACCTGCATGAAGCCGGCGTTGACCTGGCGGGCAAATCGGGGGTGGTGCTCGATGCGCGGGCCCAGCTCGGCCAGCGGCGCCTCGCGCACGTCGGCCACCCGCTGCACCGCATGCGGGTTGCCCATCGACAACAGCGCCACGGGCACCTGCCGGCCCTCGCCAACGTCCAGCGGCCACAGCTCGAAGCCGCCCAGGCGCTGCGGCTGCAAGCCAGTGGCGTCGAAGGGCAGGCGGGCCAGGTCGAAGATCGGCCGGTTCATGTCCACCGTCACCCGGCCGTCGTCTTGCAGGTACAGCACCAACAGGTTGTTGACGGTCTGCACCCGGATCGTCTTGCGGGT
This sequence comes from Betaproteobacteria bacterium, assembly GCA_031366465.1. Classification (GTDB taxonomy): domain Bacteria; phylum Pseudomonadota; class Gammaproteobacteria; order Burkholderiales; family Burkholderiaceae_C; genus Pseudaquabacterium. Next base: position 2,244 of record JANLZT010000219.1, read on the forward strand.
GCTCAAGCCCTGCTCGTGGACATAGCGCACCAGGCAGCGCGCGCCATTGCCGCAATGCTCCACCTCGTCGCCACTGTTGTTGAAGATGCGGTAGCCAAAATCGACCTCGGCGCTGCGCGCGGGCTCGACCAGCAGGATCTGGTCGGCGCCCACGCCAAAGCGGCGGTCGCCCAGCCGCCGCAGCTGGTCGGGGTTGAGGTGGATCGGGCTGCGGGTGGCGTCCAGCACCACAAAATCGTTGCCGGCGCCCTGCATCTTGGTGAACTTCAATCGCATCCAGGGATTATCGACTGCGCCGGCTCAGGGGTAGAGGCTGGGCTGGCCCTCGGGCCGGGTCTTGAAGCGCTTGTGCACCCACAGGTACTGGGCCGGGTTGAGGGCGATCTGCTCGGCGATCCAGCGGTTGATGCGGGCGGCGGCGGCCAGGTCATCGGCGCCGGGGAAGTCGTCCCAGGGCGGCATGAAACGCACCCGGTAGCCCTGGCCGCCGGGCAAGATCTCGGCCAGCACCGGCTGCACCAGCATGCCCAATGACCGCGCCATCCGCGCCGGCGCCAGCAGGGTGGCCGCCGGCACATCAAAGAAGGGCACAAAGGCGGCGTCGCGGGCGCCAAAGTCCATGTCGGGCAGGTTGAAGAACACCGCGCCGCGCCGGATCGCCCGCACCAGCGGCAAGGCCCGCTCGCTGCGCGCAAACACCTGGGCCAGGCCAAAGCGCAGCCGGCCCTTGCGCATCGCGGCATCGAACACCGGGTTGCTCTGGGCCTGGTAGATCGATGCCGCAGGGCGGGTCTGGAACAACTGGGTGGCCACGCCCGCCACGTCCAGCGCCACAAAGTGCGGCACCAGCCACATCACCGGCTTGTCACTGCGCTGGGCCAGGCCGATATCGCCCTCGACATGGATCAGGCGCTTGAGCCGGCCGACCGGGGCATACCACAGCAAGCCGCGCTCCAGCAGGCTGCGCGCCAGCCAGCCAAAGTGTTCGCGCACCAGTGCCAGGCGGGCAGCGGGGTCCAGCCCGGGCAGGCACAGCTCGACGTTGCGCAGGGCCACCTTGCGGCGCGAACTGGCGGTGGCAAACAGCAGCCGCCCCAGGCCACGGCCCAGGCCGGCCTGCCACGCCAGCGGCAGCCCTTGCACGGCGCGCAACAGCCCCAGCACCAAGTGGGCCAGCAGGCGTGCCAGCAGGCGCTGCATCAAGGGGCGGCCTCGTCACCGGTGACGGCATGCACCCGGCGCGGCTGCTTGTAGCGGTGGTAGCCCCACAGGTACTGGCTGGGGGCCTGGGCGATCAGCCCTGCCATCTCCTGGTTGAGGGCTGTGGCGCAGGCCAGTTGCAGCGCGGCGTCGTCAATCGCCGCCGTGGGCAGGGGCTGGGCCAGGCGGCTGACGCGCAGCACAAAGCCCCGGCCGGCCGGCAGGCGCTCGGCCCAGATCAGCAGCAGCGCGGCGCCGGTCTGCTGCACCAGCCGGGTGGCCAGCGTCATGGTGTAGGCCGGCCGGCCAAAGAAGGGTGCCCACACGCCCATGCCCTCGGGCGGCACCTGGTCGGGCAGCAGGCCCACCGCCTCGCCCCGGCGCAGCGCACGGATCATCTGCCGCACCCCCGCCAGCGCCGCCGGTGCGGTGGCCAGGCCGGGGCGGGCCCGGGCCGATTCCTCCAGCGTGCGCAGCCACGCCTGGCGCGCCGGGCGGTACATCGCGGTCAGCCGGGTGCGGTGGCCAAACTGCTCGGCAATCGCCTGGGCGCAGACCTCGAAGCAGCCCAGGTGCGGGGTGAGCAGCACCAGGCCACGGCCATCGTCCAGCGCGCTGCTGATCAGGCCGTCGCCCTGCCACTGCACCAGTGCGCCCAGTGGCCGGCTGGCCGGGCGCAGCCACAGCCAGGGCAACTCGGCCACCATGCGGCCGGTCTGGGCCACCGCGCGGCGGCGGTCGGCCAGCGCCAGGCCGGCGGCGGCGGCGTTGCTGTCATGGCGCTGGCGATAGCCGGGCGACAGCGCATAGGCCAGCCAGCCCATCAGCCCACCCAAGGCCTGCAAAGTTGACAAACGCCATCGGGACAGCCAGCGGATCAGCAGCAACATGCTTCGTATAATCAGGGTTGTCGCCGAGTTAAAGAACAACTTGCGGGGCGACAGGTGGTGAGGCTTCACCACGCAGTGCCAAAAGCGCATCGGCGCCCCGGCACAACAAATTCCGCTAAAGCGTTCGCCGCAACACTCCGTTGATCTGGCGACGCAGGCCTTAACCAACCCTGGAGTGTATTGAAGTGGCAAACGACTTTCTGTTTACGTCTGAATCGGTGTCCGAGGGCCATCCCGACAAGGTGGCCGACCAGATCAGCGACGCGATCCTGGATGCGATCTTTGCGCAAGACCCGCGCAGCCGGGTGGCGGCCGAGACCCTGACCAACACCGGGCTGGTGGTGCTGGCCGGCGAGATCACCACCAACGCGCATGTCGACTACATCCAGGTGGCGCGCGACACCATCAAGCGCATCGGCTACGACAACACCGAGTACGGCATCGACTACAAGGGCTGCGCGGTGATGGTCTGCTATGACAAGCAGAGCAACGACATCGCCCAAGGCGTGGACCATGCGTCCGACGACCACCTCAACAC
>JANLZT010000255.1:0-1630 GCA_031366465.1 Betaproteobacteria bacterium
ATCGATGATGTGCACGCCATCGGCATGCATGTCGGCGATGTAGAAGCGCTTGCCGTCGGGGGCGCTGCGGATGTCCTGGGGCATGCCCTTGGTGACCGTGCAGACCTCGGTCTCGCCCGGCTCCCAGACCTTGCCGGCCGCAGTGCGCGGCGCCTTGGTCTCTTTGAAGCGGGTGGCCGGCATTTTCAGCGTCAGGTAGCCCATCACCTTGCGGTTGGGCAGGTCGATCTTGGCGACGGTGCCCGAGAACTCGCAGGTGAAGAGCGCGAACTTGCCGTCTATCGAAAAATCGGCATGGTTGATGCCGGGGCAGCCGGGCGTGTCGATCGAATACTGCAGCGCCATGGTCTGCGGATCGCGAAAGTCCAGCCGCTTGCGGGCCTCGGCCACCACGATGGCCGATTTGCCGTCGGGCGTGAAGTACATGTTGTAGGGGTCGTCCACCGGGATCGGCTTGCCGGGCTTGCCGCTGCGCGGGTCGATGGGGGTCAGGCTGCCATCGGTGCGGCCCTCGGCATTGTTGGTCACCCACAGGGTGCGCAAATCCCAGCCCGGCACGATGTGCTGCGGGCCGATACCGACCCGGAACTTGCCCAGCACCTTCATTGCCGCCGGGTCAACCACATAGACATCGTTGGAGCGCAGATTGGGCACATAGATGCGCTCCAGGTCGCCCTTGACGGCCTCGCTGAACTTGCCGGCAGCGACCTCGCTGTACAGGTTGCGCGCATCGGCCACCGGTGGCATGCCCGGCACGGTGGCCACGGTTGGCGCAGCGGCCACCGGGGCGGGGCCGGCGGCCTGCACCGACGCCGCAGTTGCCAACGAAGCGGCCAACCAAGCAGCCAACACCAGCCAGCCCGATCCAGCGGCGGCCAGCAGGCCGGCTGCAGCTTGGGTGTATCGATCACTGTCCATTCAGGTGCGCCCTCGCATCGCCGTCAATCGGCCATTCTATGAAGCCTCAAGGCGCCGGCCGACGGGCCCGGATCGCAGCGATGGACACGGCCACGATGCGGTCAACGCCGAGCTGGCCCAGCTCGGCGGTGGCGCGGCGCGGATCGCCGTCCACCCCCAGGGCGGGGCCGCCCTGGGCGGCCTGCGCCAGCAGCTCACGGCGCACCAGCGCGGGGTCGATGGCCAGCGCCAGCGCGGTGTCGGCCAGGCCGGCGTGGTGGCCGATCTCGGCCTGGCTGAAACCGCGCGCGGCCAGCAACTCGGCATGGCCGGACTGCGAGGCGCGGTAGTACTCGGTCAGCGCGATGACCCGGCAGCCGGACTGACCCCATTCACGGTTGAGCTTGGCGGCGACCCGTTCCAGGCTTTTTTGGTAGCCGCCATGGTCGCCCAGCAGCACCACCTGTTTGAAGCCATGGCGCCTGAAGCTGCGCGCGGCGGATTCGAGCACCGCCTCGAAGGCCGGCTCCGGGATCGAGATGGTGCCGGCAAAGCGCATGTGGGCGGCCGGTGGCTCGATGCTGCCCTCGGGCACATAGGCCAGCACCGGCGCCACCAGGGTCTGGCCCAGGCCTTGCGCGATCAGCCCCGCCAGCGCCTGCACCCGCACATTGTGTTTGCCCAGCACCATGTGCGGGCCCGACTGCTCGGTGCCGCCGATGGGCAGCAGCAC
>JANLZT010000275.1:0-3492 GCA_031366465.1 Betaproteobacteria bacterium
ATGGCGAGGATTTGCAACGACGCATGGCGGACGAAGACGCGATTTCGTGTAAGCGGTTTGGTGAAACGCAGTACTAGACATCAGAAAGCGCCACGGTGCGTTGTGGAAATGCCTTCCGAAGTTTTGCGTCGGCCGTAACAAGCTTCAGATCCAAGAACTCGGCCAGCGCAACGTACTCGCAGTCGTAGGCAGAACAAGCACTGGCCTTGGCAAGTCGAAGTACATCTGACGTCTCTACCTCATACTCTTCAGCGCCGATGATCAACGCGGCACGCTGGTACAACACAAACCCATCAGCAAGGTCAAGCAGACCGGACCGAACATAGGTCGCCAGGACGTTTCGAAGCTCGCTTCTCCAAAGCCTCGGCGCTGCCCACTGCGCCGTCTCGTTCAACAGGTTTTCGGCGGCTTGCGTGTACTTGCCAGGGATCAAGAGATAGGCGAGGATATTCACGTCTACGACAATCACGCTCGCCCCTCACGCTTAATACGATCAATGTCCGAATGGTCGAAAGAAATCTCGGAGAGTCTCCCTCTCACTGCCCGAATCGCAGCAAGGTGCTCCTGCGCAGTGGTTCGATTGGGCATCACTTGCGCTTGAAGCCGCGCAATAATCTCACTGTTCAAACTCCGGTGGTTGGCTATGGCGGATTCTTTCAGCCGGCCATACACCTCGTCCGGCAGCCCCTTTAGTGTCAAGGTAGTTGGCATATCAGCTCCAATCAGCAGTGGAACCAATATGGTACCGTCTTGGAACCACTCAGTCAACGCGCGCTGATGCCTGACCTTCGCTCAACCGGGCCCATTCGCGAAGCTGAAGGCTGGCCCAAGCTGCCAGCCGCTCAATCAAGGCCCACCATGACCACCGTGCAAATCACTTTGCCTGATGTCGCCCGAGGACGTGGCCCACCAGATCGCTGCCATGCGGGCCGAGCGGCGCGCGAAGAACGCGAGCTGATCGGCCGCGCCGTGCGTCTGCTGCTCGATACCCGTCGCCACTGGCTCGGCACAGTGCTGGCCGGGCTGTTGATGGCCTGGGCGCCTGCGGGCTGTGCCCAGCCGGCCGCCCCCTTGCTAGGCCCGGTGAGCCTGGCCTACTTTGGCCTGGTGATGAACCGCGAGGGTGCCAAGGGCCAGTTGCCTTGGCCCAGTGTGCGGTTTGGCAGCTGGCGCATGTGGGACAGCTATGTCAACTGGCCTAACCTGGAGCGTGAGCGTGGTGGTTGGGATTTCAGCGTGCTCGACAAGATGGTGGACGAGGCCCAGGCGCATGGGGTCGAGGTGCTGATGCCGCTGGCGCATTCACCCCGCTGGGCGTCTGCGCGGCCCGATGAGCCGGGCGCTTATGGCCCGGGCTCGGTGGCCGAGCCAGCCCAGATGGATGACTGGCGCAACTATGTGCGCACGCTGGGCCGGCGCTACAAGGGCCGGATCGCGGCCTATGAGATCTGGAACGAGCCCAGCGACCGCAGCCATTTCAGTGGCAGCGTGGACAAGCTGGTCGAGCTGACCTGCGAGGCCACGCGCATCCTCAAGGCCATTGACCCGGCGGTGCGCATCGTGTCGGCGGGCTCGGCCGGCGGCGGTGGCCATATCCGCTACCTGGACAGCTTCTTGGCCAGCGGCGGCGCGGCCTGCATCGACGTGGTGGCCCACCACTTTTACGTGCCGCGCTTCGGGCCCGATGCCATGGTGCCGCTGATCCGCGATGTGCGGGCCGTGATGCGCAACAACGGCGTGGCGCATCTGCCGCTGTGGGACACCGAGGTCGGCTGGTGGCTGGCCAATGTGGACGGCGTGGCCGCGCCCGATCAGATCGTCAAGGGTGGCTGGCGCCAACTCGATGCCGACCAAGAGCTGGGCGCCGCAATCATGCGCACCTTGTTGCTGTCGCGGGCCGAGGGGGTGGAGCGGGTCTACTGGTACCAGTGGGTGGATTCAGTGCACGGGCTGGCCGACGCCGCCGGCCAGCCCAAGCCGGGCACCCGGTTCTGGGGCCAGGTGCTGCAGCAGATGTTGGGCCGGCAGGTGGGGCCGTGCACGGTGGCCGATGGGCAGACCAGTTGCTGGCTGGACGGGCCGCAGCCGGGGCGCCGAAGCAGCCTGCGTTGGCGCGACCCGCAGGCCTTGGTGGCGCGCGAGGGGCCGGCAGCGGCGGCCGTGTCGCCAGACGTCTTGCCGCGTTGACGTGGTGGGCGGCAGGTCTCACCACGATTCGGTGGACGATGGAAGGCATCCTCGACATGGCCGACACCATGGCGAGTCCTTTTGGCGGACCCGAGAGCCTGGCGGTCGCCTGCCGTGTCAAGAAGCTCGACAGTCGCTGCGCGCATAAAGCATTGATCTGATTGTATTTTTTAATCCTCCACCACTGTTTTTTATGGGTAGCCAGCGCTACGATGCGCCCGAGAGACAGAAGGCTAGCGAGTCAACATGGTCACGAGCTACAAGGTGCAATCAATTGCGCAGCTCACCAAGCACATCAAAGCCGTTAGCAAGTCCACAGAGAACGTTCTGCTGACCAAGCACGCCAGAGAGCGCATGCGACAAAGGGGCGTCCTTGATGCAGAGGTCTACTGCTGCTTGCGCAACGGAAAGATCGTCCTGCAACCAGAGGAAGACCTGAAAACAGGGCATCTTATTTGCCGAATGGAGTGCTACGGAGCAAGTAAAAACCTTGCTGTGTGCGCCGCACTTGATGATGAGAATCCATCGATCGTAGTTGTTACTGTTATTGCATAGCGTCAGGATATTATATGTACCACTACACTGCATGCGGTCTAGACAATGTCTGGCTGACAAACGGCTATGTGGAGAAAGCCACCGCCTACGGCAAAGCTGTTGCAGTAGTCAATGCGGATGAACTCCACGCATTGCTGGGCTGCGATCTGGTCAAGAAGAAAGTGAAACTCAGCGGCAAGGAGATGCGATTTCTCCGCGTGCAAATGGGGCTTTCTCAAGCCGGCCTTGCAAGCCTCCACGGCGTTACCGAACAGGCGATTAGCCTTTGGGAGCGCCAAGGTAAAATACCTTTGGCGAATGATCGCCTAACGCGCCTCTACTATCTCGCTCATGTCGCCAAGGATACCCCGCTGGGAAAAGCAATAGAGCGGCTGAAAACCGTCGAGAGCCTGGTGCATCAGAGGATCGTGGCCACCAATAGTGCGCGCCATGTGTGGTCTTCCAAGGTCACAGAAGACGAAACCGCCTTAGCGTAGAGCGCCAGCAAGACAACATGGAGCCCGCTTCGGCGGGCTTATTCATGCTTTGCTGGCTGGAACTGAACTACTGCCCGCATCAACCCCCGGCATCACCGCCAGCGCGGCGCGGGCGCCCGGGTACCAGTGGTCGTGCACCTGCTCGGCATATTCCAGCGCCCGCATGCCCTGCTGCTCGCAAAAATCGGCCAGTTCGGCCGAGAACCAGCAAGAGTGCAGCAGTGAGCCCGGCACCAGCCGGGGCGCCAGTGCGGCCAATTGGGCCCGGGTGTGG
>JANLZT010000437.1:0-4715 GCA_031366465.1 Betaproteobacteria bacterium
CAGGGCTCATCAATGAAATCAACAACTTACATGGCCTGGCGGTCGACTCGATTCACTGACTCACAATTCTTCGAACCCAAATTTTACCCTTAACCCGTTGATTTGTATAGCATTTCTTACTATTCGGTCAGGCACTAGCTATGGCGAGGATTTGCAACGACGCATGGCGGACGAAGACGCGATTTCGTGTAAGCGGTTTGGTGAAACGCAGTACTAGGCTTGAGCTGGCCCTTGAAGTTTGGCGGAATCTGATTCGTGCCCTCAAAGACTTGCGCGGGCTTGGCGTCGCGCATCCAGCGCTCTACCGGATAGTCTTTGGTGTAGCCGTAGCCGCCAAAGACTTGCACCGCGTCGGTGGTGACCTTCATCGCCATGTCGCTGCCAAAGCACTTGGCCATGCTGGCCAGCAGGTTCAGGCGCTGCCAGTCGCCGGCATCGCCGGCGCGGGCGCATTCATAGACCAGGGCGCGCGCCGCCTCGATGTTCATCACCATGTCGGCCAGCATGAACTGGCGCCTTGAAATTCGGCAATCGCTTGGCGGAACTGCTTGCGCTCCTTGGCGTAAGCCACCGACGCATCCAGCGCGCCCTGGGCCAGGCCCACACATTGCGCAGCGATGGTCGGGCGGTGTGCAGGTCGAGTGCCCGCATGCTGGCCTTGAAGCCCTTGCCCTCCTCGCCGATCAGGTTCTCGGCCGGCACGCGCAGCTTGTCCAGAAAGATCGGGGTGTTGGGCGCACCGCGCCAGCCCATCTTGCGCTCATGCCGGCCGAACGTGATGCCGGGCATCGTCTTGGGCTCGACCACGAAGGCGCTGATGCCTTCGGCCCCCCTGTCGCCGGCGAGATGCGCGAGATCTCTTCCCGCGCGATGCACATCATCGTCAGGTTGCCTTCGGGCCCGCCGTATTTCTCGGGGATCCAGAGCTGCATCAGGCCCATCTCGCCATAGATCTTGACCAGCTCGGTCGGGAAGCGGTCGGTCGCGTCGCTCTCGGCGGCAATCGGCGCCACATGCTTCTGGGCCATGCGGTGCACGCTGTCGCGAAAGGCCTGCTGCTCTTCGGTGAATTCCACGCGCGCATCTCTGGTGATTGGCGGCCCATCCGCCGCAGCCAAGCCTAAGCCGCTGATGCACCCTCACCGAGCCCGCACGCGCCGCCGACAAGTCGGCCAGCTCCGACGGCCGGCCGCTGCAGGGCGTGGGCATCAGCGTGGTGGATGACGACCGCAAGCCACTGCCGGCCGGACAGACCGGCCGCCTGCTGGTGCGCGGTGCGCAGATGTTTTTGGGCCACTACCAGCGGCCCGACATCGAGACTTTCGATGCCGACGGCTGGGTGCCGGAGGTGAACATCTGCACCGCCAGCGCATCGGCGGCCTGCACCGCTTCAGCGGCATCGAGCCTCGCGCTGCCACTCAGCAGGCGCTGCTCGAAGCCATCCGGGCCGTCATCGTCGACAACGATGACATGGGCCAGGCCCGCGCAAAGCCCAGCATGAAGCCCATCTCGCGCTCGCGCAAGATCGGCATCAGCGGGTTGACCACCGCGCCGATGCGGTTGGCCGCCAGCGACACCACCACAGACGCCCACCAGTTGGGCAACTGCACCGCCACCACGTCGCCGGGGCCCACGCTCATGGCCCGCAAGGCGGCGGCGGCACGCGCCGTGAGATCGCCCAGCTCGCGGTAGCTGAAACGTCGGGGGCTTGCGCGGTCGGCCCGGCAGGCCACCAATGCCGGCTTGTCGGGGGTGGCGGCGATGGCCTCCGCCAGGAACTCAACGATGGTCTTGTCCAGCCACAGGCCCTGGGCCCGCATCGCCCGCGCATGGGCCTCGGCATCGAAGCTGCCTGTCGTCAGGGTCAGATCTCACCCGACTGCAAGTAGCTGAGGATGTTGCCCTTCATCGCGTCCAGGGTGGTGGCGGCGGCCTCCAGCTGGGGGTCGTCCAGGCCGATCAGGATCTGCTCGTTCATCCGGTGGCTGACCTTGCGCATCTCGGTGATCAGCTGCTGGCTTTTGGGCTCCAAAAACACCCGGTTGACGCGGCGGTCCGACGCATCGGCCTCGCGGCGCACCAACCCCGTCTTCTCAAGCCGATCGATCAGGCCACCGACCGCCACCTTGCCCAGGTCCAGCTCCTCGGCCAGTTGCGACTGGGTCATGCCGTCCTCGCGCGACAAATAGGCCAGCACCCACCATTGCGAGCGGGTCACGTTCAGGGGTTTGAGGCAGCGGTCAAAGGCGCTGCGGCGCAGCCGGGAAACGTCGTGGATCAGGAAGCCCAGGCGCAGTTCCCAATCGGTGGTGTGCGGCTCGGCCATCAGGTCGCCGCTTTGCCCAACACTGCCAGACCGATGATTGTGTGCATGCGTACATTCTAGGAGCGTACGGGGTTTTGGGCCCTGGGTGAACCCTCGCAGGGCCGGCCCGGCGCAGGCAAGTCGGCCGGGCGCGTCGGCACGGGCCCATCACAATGATTTGGCGTAGTCCACATACCAGTCAAACACCTGCGGGTTGGCGCAGGCGTCCTTGTTGACCACCTCGGCCAGCGCCCGGCCCAGCATCAGCTTCTTCACCGGCAGCTCCTGCTTCTTGCCGGTGAGGGTGCGCGGCACCTCGGCCACCTGCACGATCTGATCCGGCACGAAGCGCGGTGACAGCCCGTCGCGGATGCGTTGGCGCAACGCCGCCTGCAGGGCCTCATCGAGCAGCAGGCCCGGGCGCAGCACCACGAACAGCGGCATGAAACTCGGCTTGCCGAGGACCTCGATGTCAACCACCAGGCTGTCCAGCACCTCGGGCGCGGCCTCCACCACGCGGTACAGCTCGGCGGTGCCCAGGCGATGGCCATGGCGGTTGAGGGTGGCGTCGCTGCGGCCATGGACGACGGCGCTGCCGCTGGGCGTGATGCACAGCCAGTCGCCGTGGCGCCAGACCCCGGGGTAGGTGTCGAAGTAGCTGTCGTGGTAGCGCTGCATGCCCGGGTCGCCCCAGAAGTACAGCGGCATCGACGGCATGGACTGGGCACAGACCAGCTCGCCCACCGCATCCATCAGGGGCCGGCCGGCTTCGTCCCAGGCCTGCACATCGGCGCCCAGCGCGCGGCACTGCATCTCGCCCGGCACGGTGGGCAGCTCGGGCGTGCCGGCCAGGAAAGCGCCCGCAATGTCGGTGCCGCCGCAGATCACCGCCCACCACATCCGGTCGCCCATCTCCCGGCTGCCCCAGGCATAGGCTTCGGGTGGCAAGGGCGAACCGGTGGACCCGAGTGCGCGCAGCCGCCTTGCATCCACCTTGCCGGCCAGTGACAAATCGGCCTTCATGCACTGGGTGTAGAAGGCCGCGCCAGCGCCAAAGAAGGTGGCGCCGGTCTGGTCGGCAAAGCGCCACAGCACGGCGATGTCCGGGTGGCCGGGGTGGCCGTCGTAGAGGCAGGCGGTGGTGCCCAGCAGCAGCGACGACACCGCCAGGTTCCACATCACCCAGCCGGTGCTGCTGTACCAGAACAGGCGCTCGGGCATGTGGCTGCCATCGGCGCCCGCCCTGCCCGCAGCGCTGGCTTGCAGGTTGAGGTGGAAGTGCTGGGACTTGAGCATCTCCAGCACCACCCCGCCATGGCCGTGCACGATGGCCTTGGGCAGGCCGGTGGTGCCGCTGCTGTAGACGATCCACAGCGGGTGCTCGAAGGGCAGCGGCACGGGCGTGACGCGCTCGGGGCTTGCCAGCATCGAGGCCCAGTCTCTGACCACCCCCGGCCAGGCCCCAACCTCGAAGGGGAAGGGCCCGCCGGGCGCGCCGGCCTCGTCCAGGTAGGGCACCTGCACCAGGGCCCGCACCGACGGCAGTTGCTGCAGCAGCGCGGCCACCAACGCACGCCGGTCCACCGCCTTGCCGCCGTAGACCGTGCCGTCGCAGGCGATCAGCACCCCCGGCTCGATCTGGCGGAAGCGGTCGGCCACCGTGGCCACGCCCATGTCCGGCGCCGTCAGGCTCCAGACCGCGCCTATCGACGCGCAGGCCAGCAAGGCCACCGCAGCCTGCGGGATGTTGGGCAGGTAGGCGGCCACCCGGTCGCCGGGCTGCACGCCCAGGGCCTGCAGCGACGCGGCCAGCGCTGCCGCCTGGTCCGTCAGCGCCGACCAGCCGATCTCCAGGCTGCGGCCTTCTCGCTGCAGGCGCTCATTGCGGAAGACGATGGCCGGCACGCCGGCACGGTCACTGGCCGCCGCATGGCGTGCCACCTGGGCCGCATAGTTGAGGCTGGCACCCTCGAACCAGTGGGCACCGGGCATGGCCTGCGATGACAGCACCTGTGCGTGGGGCGTGGGCGACTCGATGTCGAAATAGTCCCACATCGCTTGCCAGAAGGCCGGCAGCTCGGCCACCGACCACTGGCGCAGGGCCTCGTAATCCGCCAACTCGAGGCCGCGTTCGCGCTGCAGCCAGACGCGCAGTTCGACGGTGTTCACACGATCCATGCCGAGTCTCCTGATGCTCGTCGATCCCTGCCCAACCCGGGGAAACCCTGGCCCCGGAGGCGGCCCGCAATGTGCTCCCATATCGTTCACTAGCGTATCATGCATCACAGCAAGATAGCGCATCCCCAAAGCCTCCACAGCGATCTGGCCCGCCATGACATGGCATTCTGGCCACCTGCCGCTACCTGCCGCGGCTGCGCTGGAGATGGCCCAGTTCCTGCGGCTGATGTTC
>JANLZT010000439.1:0-3959 GCA_031366465.1 Betaproteobacteria bacterium
GCGCTGCGACCTGCTCGAATTGCTCGACGACCGGATCGGCACGCGCTCCACCTTGATCACCAGCCAGCTACCGGTCAAGGCCTGGCACACCTACCTGGGCGACCCCACGCTGGCCGATGCGATCCTCGACCGTGTCGTGCACAGCAGCCACAAAATCGAGCTCAAGGGCACCCGCTCGATGCGTGACGGCGACGCTGCCACAGAGCAGTGAGCGCCGCATCGAACACACACCGCAGACCGGCTTGACCGAGCATGAATACATGCGCGGTCGGGGCGCCTCCGGCGGCCTGGCAGGGGCCCAAAACCATGCGATCAAATTGATCTCGAAACCGACCCCGGCGCCCACCCCACGGCAGCCCGTTTCAGGCTGATCGTGGACGATTGAGCTACATTCAAACTCAGTGCTTGCGCGCTACCCCAGCGCCTCTTCGACGCTGCCGTTTCGCCGTCCACGATCAGACTGAAACAGCCGTCCACGATCGCTGAAATACGCACCGGCCCACTACATCCAGGGGGCTGCAGCACTTCAGCGCCCAGGCCGCCGCATGTGTCGCGCAACCAGTGCCGACGGGCGCGCGCGACTTTCACCTCTCGCGCCATAACATGGCGATGGCCGCGATGGCTTTGTTGAGCTAGGCTTGGGGCTGCCACGCGGCTACCTTGTGCCCGGGCTGCTTCAGCCTTTTGTTCGGGTCTCACACATCGTTCATACGGTAGGAACGTGCAACCCATAAAGTCGTCTATGGTTCGATGAAATCGATGCATGACCTGCGCAGGAGAACTACGACTTGGGTCTACGCTGACTCGGGAATATCGTAGATGACCACCTCGACGTAGCCATCTTCTTCCTCGAAGACCTCCAGCGCCTGATTGACCAGGTCGTTCATGGTCGCTAGCTGGTCGAGGGCTATCTGAAACAGGTCGCGCTGCCGCTGCAAGTCGAGGACCTGCACGGAGTTCAGGCAGATGAGCCCCGCGTGAAGGGTCTGCTTCGCGTGCTGCCCGCCGAGCTGCCCAGGCCCGCCGCCTCGGAAGTCGACCGAGTTGTGGGTCACCAGCGTGAAGTCGCTGGCGACTACGTGCTCAATGAGCTTCCAATCTTTGGTCCCGGCCAGCCCGCGGTCTCTGACGCAGGTGGACTCAACATGGCCCGCGTCAACGGCCATCTGCGCGAGTTCCGGCGTGAGGCACTCGTCAATGAGGAACCGAAACGTCATGCAGCGGCCGCGCGCTTGACGAGGCGCGTGACGCGACGGGGCAGGTCAGGGTTGGCCTCCGCAATACGACGAGGACGGCCGCGACGAGGATGAACCTCGTCGTAGACCTTGGCGGACTGGACGTGAGCCTCGGTGAGGAAGGGGTACGACGCCTTCAGCCTATCCATGTCGATACCGGCTGCCAGCGAGCCCAGCACAAATTCGACGGGCACACGGGTGCCCGCGAACACGGGAACTCCGCCCATGACCTCCGGGTTGGACGTCACTAGTGCGTCCGCCTGGTCGACTGCCTGGGCGCGCAAGTAGGCACCCTGGACGTAGGGCATCACATCGACCGACACGGCCTGGCGTTCGACCTTCCAGCTGATGGCGTCCAGCAGCACCAAGGTCAGGACGCGATTCTTCCCCGGGAGGCCTTCGACCCGAGCAGCGAGTTCTTCAAGCACTTGCCGGCGTGCGCCGGCGATGAGCAAGTCTTCGGTCGCGAAGTAGAACTTCGCGAAGGCCGCACCCAGGCGGGTGTACAGGCGGCTGCTTCCTTGCTTCGCAAATAGGCTGGCCGGCACGAGATGCTCGTCCACGACGCGGTTCATCTGACGGTCCGTCAGGCCGGCGATGAATGCAGCTTCTGCGGTTGGGATGAAGAGTTGTGTGGGCATGGTAATAAAGCCTCCGAGTGGTCGGAAGTATATCTACCGAGGCACTGGTGCGCAAGCGGACGCTTTTGCCCGTTTTCGTCATGCGCTCCGTTCTAAGCTTTAGGCGCCGGTGGCCTTCGAATCTGCGCATGGAGACAGCGGACGCGTTTCATGTTGCGAGGCACCTCATCAAGGGGTATGGCGGTGGCGCCACGGTGCGCGCCAAGTCCATGTCCGGCGCGGGCACTGTCAGTGTGGGGGGAGGGCGCTCACACAAGTAATACTGGTGCTATTGGGCTGGCGTACGTTGCGAAGTAGATGGGCACGGTGCCTGCCCCAAAGCTGACACTACTGCTGCAAGGGAAATTGATGCTTGACGCACGATTCAAGCAAACCGGAACGTGTCAATGACTTTGCGACACCTTGGGATATTAATTTAGTGTGTGATCGGCGGTGTCGATGGTCGGCCCTTTCTCTTCAGGTGGCGGGTTGATCCAAGCGGCCGTGGGCATCGGCGGCAGGTGTGGTTTCTTGTGCTTGAACCGGTTCGGATGGGCCAGGAATGCGGCGTCGAGGGTGGCCTGGCGGATGATGCGGATGTCTGCGGCCAGGCCGTAGTGCACGCTGTGCGGCGTCATGTAGGCGATGCCGCTGTGGCAGTGCTGGTCGTTGTACCAGGCGAAGAAGGCTTGACAGTGGGCCCGGGCGTCTTCGATGCAGCCGAAGCGTTCGGGGAACTCGGGTCGGTACTTCAGGGTCTTGAACTGCGACTCGGAGTACGGGTTGTCGTCTGAGACGTAGGGCCGGCTGTGACTCTTGGCCACGTCCAGATCGACCAAGAGGCTGGCCACCGGTTTGGAGCGCATGGCAGCACCTCGGTCGGCGTGTAGGGTCAGCATGCCGGGCTCGACGTCGTGGCGCGACACGGTGTCGGCGATGAGTTGCTGGGCGAGCTCGGAGCACTCGCGCGGGGCGATCAGCCAGCCCACGACGAAGCGGCTGAAGATGTCGAGGATCACGTACAGGTGGAAGCAGGTCCACTTGGCCGGCCCCTTGAGCAAGGTGGATATCCCACGACCAGGCCTGATTTGGCGCAATCGCCAGCAACTCGGGCTTGGTGTAGGCCGGATGGGTGAGCTGGTTGCGCCGCTCGCGGCAGCCGTCACCGGCGCCCAGCAGCCGGTACATGGTGCGCACCGAGCCGAGGTAGATCCCCTCGCCCAGCAGCGTGGCGTGCAGAGCCGCCGGCGCGGTGTCGGCGAAGCGTTCGCTGTTGAGGGTGGCCAGCAGCGCTTGCTGCTCCTGGGCGTGCAGGGCCAGCGGCGGGCAAGGCCGAGGGGCACGCGGGGCTGGCGGGCCCACCAGCGTCTGGCGCTGCACGCGCGCCTGATGGCGTGCGGGCGCACCGCGCCACAGGCCCATGGCCTGGCAGGCCGCCCCAGCGCCCAGCGTCGGGGTGAGTTCCTGTGCGGCAGCCATCAGGTGCTCCCTTGCTTGCTCTGGGCTGCCAGCAGATCCAGCAACGCGGTAACTTTTTTTTGAACTTCGATGACGAGTCGCGCCTTGTCGAGTTCCACGCGCAGATGGTCCCGTTCGCGGGTGAGCTGTGCGATGTGCTGGGCATCGATGCGTGCGGGGTCGGTCTTGGGGCCGCGCTTTTGTGGCGCCAGGGCGGCAAGGTCGGCGGTCTCGCGCTGGCGGCGCCAAGTGCTCAGGGACGAGGAGTACACGCCCTCGCGGCGCATCAGCGCGCCGACCTCGCCGGGCAAGGTGCACTGGTCGGCGGCCAGCAGGTGTTCGTCGGCGACCTGTAAGACGGCAGCGTCGCCGGTCGAATCCCGTTCCGCTGGCCAGCCAGTCGCCTGCAGGCGAGCGGCGCCTAGTACTGCGTTTCACCAAACTGCTTACAAATGAAATCGATGGATTCGTTCGTCAGGCTAGGCGCAAACCGCAGCCATAGCCGTAGCTAGTGCCTGACCGAATAGTAAGAAATGCTATACAAATCAACGGGTTAAGGGTAAAATTTGGGTTCGAAGAATTGTGAGTCAGTGAATCGAGTCGACCGCCAGGCCATGTAAGTTGTTGATTTCATTGATGAGCCCTG
>JANLZT010000443.1:0-1518 GCA_031366465.1 Betaproteobacteria bacterium
CAGCGACCACCTGGAGCGCGGCACGCTGGTGCTGGCCGCGCTTGCCACGCTGGTGCTGGACGAGGCCGACCGGATGCTCGACATGGGCTTCATGGACGACATCGCGGCCATCGCCGCGCAGTGCCCCAAGGCCCGCCAGACTCTGCTGTTCTCGGCCACCTACCCCGAGGGCATCGCCCAGATCGGCAAGAAGTTCTTGCGCAACCCGCAGCAGGTGACGCTGAGCGCCCAGCCCGGTGCGGCCAAAATTCGCCAGCGCTTCTACGAGGTGACCGAGGACCAGCGCCTGCACGCGGTGGGCCTGCTGCTCAAGCACTGGCGGCCCGAGCGCACGCTGGCCTTTTGCAACACCAAGCAGCAGTGCCGTGATCTGGTGGACGTGCTGCAGGCCCAGGGCATCGCCGCGCTGGCCCTGCATGGCGACCTGGAGCAACGCGACCGCGACCAGGTGCTGGTGCAGTTTGCCAACCGCAGCTGCCCGGTGCTGGTGGCCACCGACGTGGCCGCCCGCGGCCTGGACATCACCGGCCTGGAGGCGGTGGTCAATGTCGACATCACGCCCGACGCCGAGCTGCACATCCACCGCATCGGCCGCACCGGCCGGGCTGATGCCGAGGGCTGGGCCTTCAGCCTGGCCAGCCTGGACGAGATGGGCCGGGTGGGCCGCATCGAGCAGATGCAGGGCCGCACTAGCGAGTTCCACCCGCTGGCCGGGCTGACCCCCACCGGCAGCGGCCCGCTGCAAGCGCCGATGGTGACGCTGCAGATCCTGGGCGGGCGCAAGGAAAAAATCCGCCCCGGCGATGTGATGGGCGCGCTGACCGGCAGCGCCGGCTTTGCCGCCGACCAGATCGGCAAGATCAATGTCAACGAGTTCTCGACCTACGTGGCGGTGGCCCGCGGCATCGCCGACGCGGCGCTCAAGGCGCTGAACCACGGCACCGTCAAGGGCAAACGGGTGAAAGCGCGGCCGGTGCCAGGTTGATCGGCGCGGCAGCCTCAGTGGCTGGTGAGCTCAAGCGCGCGCTCGGTCTCGGCCGTCGGGTCTGGCTGGGGCGAGTGGTACCACTCGGCATGCGGCGACAGCTGGCCACAGGCCGGGCATTGGGTCTTGGGCCACTGGATGCCGCAGGCCGGGCAGGTGGCACGGGTCCAGAAGGTGTGGAAGCTGGTGGCGCAGCGCGGCAGGCACTGCCAGCGGTCTTCGGCCTGCGGCCGGTAGGCGCACTGGGGGCAGTGGATGTCCTGGTTTTTTTCAGTCGGCTTGTCGGTCATGGGCTTGCCTGATGGTCAACGGCGGACGATAGCAAAGCCGGGTTCTCAGGCGAACAGGCCGTGCAGGAACCAGACCGGCGCGGCGCCCGCAGGGCCTGCATGGCCAGCAGGGTCGGCAGGGCCCACACGGCCCCCATCAGCCAGGCGGTGGCGGTAGACCCACACCAGCGCGCCACCCGGCCGCTGGGCAATGAAGTAGTCGCGCAGCGCCAGGCCGTCGGCGTCCCACCAGCCGGTCTCCAG
>JANLZT010000365.1:0-3002 GCA_031366465.1 Betaproteobacteria bacterium
TGCACCAGCAGGGTGCCGGCGCCAAAGCGCAGCTTGTGGGTCTGGCTGGCGCTGATGCTGCCGAGCCCCCCGGCAATCATGATGGGCTTGTGGTAACCGCGGCGCAGGCCGGCAACATCCTGCTCGAAGACCCGGAAGTAACCCGCCAGGCTGGGCCGGCCGAACTCGTTGTTGCAGGCCGCGCCACCCAACGGGCCGTCGATCATGATCTGCAGCGCGCTGGCGATGTGCTCGGGCTTGCCGACCGGGTGGCGCTCCCAGGGCTCGGCCAGGCCGGGCAGGTGCAGGTTGGAGACCGAAAAGCCCGTCAAGCCAGCCTTGGGCTTGCTGCCGCGCCCGGTGGCGCCCTCGTCACGGATCTCGCCGCCCGCGCCGGTGGACGCGCCCGGGAAAGGGCTGATGGCGGTGGGGTGGTTGTGGGTCTCCACCTTCATCAGCACATGCACCAGTTCATTGCTCGGCCCATAGGCCGGCGCGTTGGTGAAGCCCTGGGGCAGCCAGCGCTGGATCAGGCCGCCTTCCATCACCGACGAGTTGTCGCTGTAGGCGACGATGCTGTGCTGGGGCGAGCACTTCTCGGTGTTGCGGATCATGCCGAACATCGACAGCGGCTGACGCTGGCCGTCGATGCTGAAGTCGGCGTTGAAGATCTTGTGCCGGCAATGCTCGCTGTTGGCCTGGGCAAACATCATCAGCTCGACATCGCTGGGGTTGCGGCCCAGGCCGGTGAAGGCGTCCACCAGGTAGTCGATCTCATCGTCGCTCAGCGCCAGGCCGAACTCGGCATTGGCTGCGCTGAGGGCCGTCCTCCCACCATTCGGGCCACGACCCAGCACATCCACATGCACCATCGCCGGGGCGGGCTGCGGGTCAAAGAGCTTGCGGGCGGCGTGGCGCTCGAAGGCCACGCTTTCGGTCATGCGGTCGTGCAGCAGCGCGGCGCAGGCCTGCAGCTCGGTGGCGGTGAGCGGCTTGCCGGCGCCGCCGAGAAAGCCGGTCTTGAGCCCGACGCTGTACTCGGTGACACGCTCCACCCGGTGCAGCACCAGGCCGCAGTTGCGGGCGATGTCGGTGGCCTTGCTGGCCCAGGGCGAGACGGTGCCCAGGCGTGGCATCACGATCACGCGCTGCCACGGCGCGTCGAAGTCGGCCGGCGCCGGATCACCGTAGCGCAGCAGCGCCGCCAGTTTGTCGGTATCGACCGGGCCGCCAGCGTCCAGCATCACCCAATGCACATGGCGCGCCGCCACACCGGTGATGCGCTCGCTGACGGCCTTCAAAGCCGGCAGCAAGGCTTGGACACGGAAGGCCGACAGCGCATTGCCGCCCTCGAAGCACAGCAAGGTGGGGACAAGGCTGGGGCTGGTTTGCGGCATGGTGGACCGGGAGTCGGGGCCGGCCTGGCCTGTCGGCAGCCGCCTTGGCCCCGCACCAGCACGGCCATGTCCGTGGAAACCCGGCATTCTACTTTGCGGTGGGATAATTTCGACCATGGCCATCACCCTCAAGACCCAACCCGCCGAGATTGCCGGCATGCGCGTCGCCGGCCGCCTGGCCTCGGAGGTGCTGGACATGCTGACCCCCCATGTGCTGCCCGGCATCACCACCGACGCGCTCGACAAGCTGGCCTACGACCACATCGTGGGGGTGCAGGGCGGCGTGCCGGCGCCGCTGAACTACGCGCCACCCGGCTATGCGCCCTACCCCAAGTCGATCTGCACCTCGATCAACCACCAAGTCTGCCACGGCATCCCCAATGACAAGCCCTTGAAGAGCGGCGACATCGTCAACATCGACGTCACCGTCATCAAGGACGGCTGGCACGGCGACACCAGCCGCATGTTCATCGTCGGCGAGGGCTCGATCGCCGCCAAACGCTTGTGCAACCTCACCTACGAGGCGATGTGGAAGGGCATCCACAAGGTCAAGCCCGGCGCCAGGCTGGGCGACATCGGCCACTCGATCCAGGTCTTCACCGAGCAGCAGGGCTTCTCGGTGGTGCGCGAGTTCTGCGGCCACGGCATCGGCGCCAATTTCCATGAAGAGCCGCAGGTGCTGCACTACGGCCGACCGGGCACGCTGGAGGAACTGGTGGCGGGCATGATCTTCACCATCGAGCCGATGGTCAACGCCGGCCGGCGCGAGATCCGCGAGTTAGGCGATGGCTGGACCATCGTCACCAAGGACCGCTCGCTCTCGGCCCAGTGGGAACACACCGTGCTGGTCACCGAGACCGGCTACGAGGTGCTCACGCTGTCGGCCGGCTCACCACTGCCGCCGGCCTTCATCACCGGCGCCGCCGCCATGGCCGCCAAGAGCCTGGCCTGAGCTTGAGCACCGACGAACCGACCCTGCTGGCTGGCCAGCCAGCGCAGCCAACCCTTGCAGCCGATGCGCCCAACACGCTCGATCTGCCCGATCTGCCCGGCGCCGCGCCGCTGGACATCGCCGCCCACCGCAGCCAGTTCCGCGACGGCAAGCAGGCACTGATCGCGCACTTTCTGCAAAGCCGCGCCAGCGCACCCGCCGCCAGCCGGCTGATCAAGGCCCTGACCCGCCATGTGGATGCCGTCTTGGCGCTGCTGTGGGCCCATGCCGGCATGCCGGCGTCGGCGGCGCTGGTGGCAGTGGGCGGCTATGGGCGGGCCGAACTGCTGCCGCACAGCGATGTGGACGTGCTGGTGCTGCTGCCGGCGCGTGCCGACACCCTGGCCGGCAGCCCGCTCAAGGCCCAGTTGGAGGCCTTCATCACCGCCTGCTGGGACATCGGCCTGGAGGTGGGCTCGGCGGTGCGCAGCGTGGCCGACTGCGTGGCCGAGGCGGCTGCCGACGTGACGGTGCAGACGGCGCTGCTGGAAGCCCGCCTGGTGGTGGGTGCGCGCAAGCTGTTTGCCGACTTCCAGCGCGAGACCGCTGCGCTGATGGATGCCAAGGCCTTTTTGCGCGCCAAGACGCTGGAGATGCACCAGCGCCACACCAAATACGAGGACACGCCCTACTCG
>JANLZT010000377.1:0-1644 GCA_031366465.1 Betaproteobacteria bacterium
GCAGGCCCGCCTGACCAGCGTCACCTTGCCCGCCGCCGCAGCTTGCCTGGGCCGGCCACTGGCCGACCAGGCCCTGCACGCAGTGGGCGTGGCGGTGGTGTCGGTGCGCCAAGCCAGCGGCCGGGTGGTGGCAGCCGACGACAGCCTGGTGCTGGCCGGTGGCGACACGCTGGTGCTGTCGGGCCTGCCCGAGGCGCTGGCGCTGGCCGAGGTCAAGCTGCTGCGCGGTTGACTTCAAGCCCCACCACCCTCCCCCCGATTTGCGGGGTGGCTTGCGTGGGTCGTCGCACATCCAAAAAGCGGCGGGTGCGTAGCAATGCACACCAGCGCCCATCCGGGCGCGGTGCGGCGCGCCTGAACCCGGTGGGCCGATCCCAAACGATCCAAACCAGACCCAAACCGAGGACCCCCATGCCCATCACCGCTGCCCCCCTGCGTCTTGCCACGCTCACCACCCTGAGCGCTGTCTCGGCCGCCATCCTGGCCTTGCTGGCCGCCGCGCCGGCCCTGGCGTCCAGCCACCGCGAGGCGCCCAGCATCAGCGGCAGCCCCAAGGTTGACGGCACCGATTTCTACCTGTTCAACAGCTACGAGGCCGGCCGCGATGGCTTTGTCACGCTGATCGCCAACTACCAGCCGCTGCAAGACCCCTACGGCGGCCCCAACTACTTCAAGCTCGACCCGAACGCGCTCTACGAGATCCACATCGACAACAACGGCGACGCGCGCGAAGACATCACCTTCCAGTTCCAGTTCAAGAACAACTTCAAGAACATCAAGGTGCCGGTGGGCAACCAGATGGTCGGCATCCCGCTGACGCAGGCCGGGATGGTGAGCCAGCCCAACGATGCGGCGCTGAATGTCAATGAGCAATACAGCGTCAACATCGTGCGCGGCGAGCGCCGCACCGGCAGCGTGGCCGCACTGACCAAGACCAGCGGCGGCAGCGTCTTCGACAAGCCCAGCGACTACATCGGCACCAAGACCCTGGGCAACAAGGCGGCCTACGACACCTATGCCGCCAAGCACCTGTACAGCGTCAACATCCCGGGCTGCGCCACGCCGGGCCGGGTGTTCGTGGGCCAGCGCCAGGAGGCGTTTGCGGTCAACCTGGGCCCGATCTTCGACCTGGTCAACGCCTCGATTGCCGTCATCACCGACCCGGCCCTGATCAACGCGGCCGCAGCCAACTCGATCCAGGACAAGAACGTCACCACGCTGGCGCTGGAAGTGCACAAGAGCTGTTTGACCCAGGGCAGCGAGACGGTGATCGGCGGCTGGACCACTGCCAGCGTGCGCCAGAGCCAGCTTGCCAACCCCAACCCGCCCACCGGCCACGGCACCGCCACCAGCGTGGGTGGCGCCTGGGTGCAGGTCTCGCGCTTGGGTATGCCGCTGGTCAACGAGGTGGTGATCGGCCTGGGCGACAAGGACAAGTTCAACGCCTCGCAGCCGCGCAATGACGGCCAGTTCGCGACCTACGTCACCAAC
This sequence comes from Betaproteobacteria bacterium, assembly GCA_031366465.1. GTDB lineage: Bacteria > Pseudomonadota > Gammaproteobacteria > Burkholderiales > Burkholderiaceae_C > Pseudaquabacterium. The sequence goes on from JANLZT010000377.1 coordinate 1,492, forward strand.
CCGACGCTGCCGCTGCTGATCGACCTGGTGCTGCAAGGCGACCCCAACTATCCCGGCGTCAACATCGCACCCAGCAACTTCCCGCGGATGGACCTGGTCAACACCTTCCTGACGGGCATCAAGACCAATCTCGGCCCCAACAACACGCCCTTC
>JANLZT010000408.1:0-9150 GCA_031366465.1 Betaproteobacteria bacterium
CAGCCGGCGATGAAGGTGAACAGCAGCAGCACTGCCGGCCCACCCCAGCCGCCCAGCATCAGCGCCGCCAGCACCACCACCACCGCCGCTTGCGCCAGCAGCGCGCCGATGATCAGGCGGCGGCGGTCGGTGGTGTCGGCCAGCACCCCGGCCGGCAGCGACAGCATGAACATCGGCAGAAACACCGCCGTCTGCACCAGCGCGGCCAGGAAAGACGAGCCGGTCATCTCGACCATCAGCCAGGCTGCGGCCATCGCCTGCATTGCGTTGGCGATGAAGTAGGCGCCGCTGGCCAGCCACAGGTAGCGGAAGGTGCGGTGGCGCAGCGTGGCCCGGATCGAGCCCGCGCCGGCAGGGCCAGCGGCAGCGTGTTTGGGCGGTGCGGGGGCGTCCATGTGCCGGTGATTGTCGAGCATGGGATGGCGCCGCCGGCCCCGCCAAAGCCGCTGAACTTCCATGCAATACTGAATTTCAGGCCGGGCCGGGGCGTACCGCACCGGCCGGCCGCCCCCCCCTGCGATCACCCACCATGGGCTACCTGCCGCAGTTCCGGCACGACCTGTTCATCAGCTACCGGCGGGTGTCCAACGACACCCCCGACCGCTGGGTCGATACCTTTTGCGAGGACATGCGCAGCCAGTTGCGCGAGCGTGTCGGCGAGGTGGCGATCTGGCGCGATACCGCTGAGCTGCGTGCCGGCGAGGCCTGGCGCCCCGAGATCGCCGAGGCCGTGGAATCCACCGGCATCTTCATGGCGCTGATGGCCCGCACCTATTTCGACAGCGATGAATGCCGCAAGGAGCTGGACCGCTTTCTGGGCCGGCTGAAAGCGCCCGAGGGCGGCGGTGGCCGCAAGCTGCTGCCGATCTTCAAGCACCCGCCGCGCAACCCCGATGAGATGCCGGCCGAGTTGCGCGAGCTCGGCCACCACGAGTTCTTCGTGCAAGAGCCGCGCGGCTGGCGCGAGCTGGACCGCAAGCGCGACGCCGACGACTACTGGGAGCGCATGAGCCGCATGGTGCAGGACCTGACGCAGGCCCTGGAAGACCTGCACGGCCGCCAAAAAAAGCAGGCGCTGGGCACGGTCTTCATCAACCGGGTGGCGCCCGAGCTGCTGCAAGAGCGCGAGCGCCTGCGCAGCGATCTGCAGCAGCGCGGCTTCCTGGTGGTGCCCGAGCACGAGATCCTCTGGAACGCCGCCGACCACCAGCAACGCCTGCTGCAGGACCTGTCAAACGCGCTGCTGTGCGTGCACCTGGTCTCGGGCAATGCGTCGATCGAGCCGCTGACACCCGAGCGCGACCGCACCCAGCTGGCGCTGGCCCAGGCCGAGATGGCGCGGCTGGGCCGGCCCGCGCCGCTGGTCTGGATCCAGGCCGCGGCCACGGTGGCGCCGCCCCAGCAGGCGCTGATCGACTACATCCGCAATGATCTCTGCAACGCCGGGGTCGATTACCTGCAGGGTAGCCTGGAGGAGCTGAAATCCCTGATGCAGGACAGCCTGCCCAAGCCGGCCGCCGCGGCGCTGGCCAAGCCGCGCAAGGTGGCGGTGATCGTCGAGGCCCAGGACCTGGCCGACCTGGGCCCGCTCAAGACCTTGCTGGCCCACAAGCTGGGGCTGGATGTGCGCAGCATGGTTTTTGAGGGCGATGCGCCCGAGGACGAGGCCCGGCTGCGCAAGACCCTGGCGCAGTGCAGCCAAGTGCTGGTGTTCTGGTCGCGCCAGCCCGAGGATTGGGTGACCGACCTGTTCGACCACCCGGCGCTGGCCGGCCACCTGGGGCCTGAACGGCTGTGCGTCTACGCGGCCGGTGAGGGCTCGGTGCAGAAGGCCACTTTCGAGAACGCCAGCGCCCGCACGGTGGCCGGCCTGGTCAGCCTGAACGAGGCCGGACTGCGCGGCTTCTTTGGCGGCATGGCGCCGACAGCAGCATGATCGACAGCGGCGGTGCAGCCAGCGCCCAGGCCAGCTTGCTGGCGGCCAACCCATTCCCGGGGCTGCGCTCTTTCGAGCCGGCCGAGGCCGACCGCTTTTTTGGCCGCCAGCAGCAGATCGACGCGCTGCTGGCGCGGCTGGCCGACAGCCCATTGCTGGCTGTGTCGGGGGCCTCGGGCTGCGGCAAGTCGTCCCTGGTCAAGGCCGGCCTGCTGGGGGCCTTGAGGCGCCGCCAGGCCCAGGGCGGCAGCGCCTGGCTGCCGGTGGTGATGCGCCCGGGCCAGCGGCCTGTCGCCCATTTGGCCCACGCCCTTGCGGTGACGCTGGCGGCGTTGCCAGCGGCCAACGCCGACGGCCCGCCCGCGCTGGACGCCGACGACAGTGGCCTGCTGGCCGCCCGCGCCGCATCGCTGCAAGGCCAGTTGCGGCTGGGCGGCCTGGGGCTGGTGGAGGTGGTGAGGCTGGCGCGGCTGCCGGCCGATACCCGGCTGCTGCTGGTGGTGGACCAGTTTGAAGAGCTGTTCCGCCTGCGCCGGTTGGCCGGCCCGGGTGCAGGTTTGCCCGGTATGCGGCCTGCCGACGAGGCCGACGAGGCCGCCGCCTTCGTCAAGCTGCTGCTGCAAGCTGCGGCTGACCCGGGCTGCCAGATCAACGTGGTGCTGACGCTGCGCTCAGACACCCTGGGCGGCTGCGCCGACTTTGCCGGCCTGGCCGAGGCGGTGAGTGCCGGCAGCGTGCTGGTGCCCCGGCTCAGCCGCCAGCAGCGCAAAGAGGCCATCACCGGGCCGGTGGCCTTGCGCGGCCAGACCATCGCGCCGCGCCTGGTGCAGCGTTTGCTCAATGACGTCAGCGACGATTTCGACGACCTGCCGGTGATGCAGCATGCCCTGTCGCGCACCTGGCAGCATTGGGCGCAGCAGGCTCAACAACAGCAGCCGCCGCCTCAGGGCACGCCGCGCCGGCCCATCGACCTGCAGGACTACGAGGCCATCGGCGGCGCCAGCGACGCGCTGGCCCGCCATGCCGACGAGGCTCGCAGCTCACTCGGCCCGTTGGGTGAGCCCGGCGGCATGGTGGAACGCGCCTTCCGGGCCCTGACCGAGCGCACCGCCGAGGGCACCGCGTTGCGCCGGCCGCTGCCCTGGCTGCAATTGCGCGCGGTCTGCGCGGGCGACGACGAGGCCGAGGCCGTCGCGCTGCGCCAGGTGGTGGAACGCTACCGCCGGGCTGACACCGCTTTCCTGATGCCGGGCAGCGCCACGCCGCTGGACAGCAACCCGCTGATCGACATCTCGCACGAGAGCCTGATCCGCCAGTGGCCGCTGCTGCGCGACTGGGTGCTGGCCGAGAGCCAGGCCCAGGCCGAGCTGCACCGGCTGCTGCATGACGCCCGCGCCCATGCCGAAGCGGCCGGCGAGCTGTGGCGCGGCCGCAATCTGGAACTGGCCCGCGACTGGCAGCGCCGCAACCGGCCCACCGCCGGCTGGGTGCAACTGGCCGGCGGCGCTGCGCCGGGCTCGGGCGGTGCAACCGGCGCGGGCGCTGCATCCACCACCGGCGGTGCCGAATCGCTGGCCGCCTTGCAGGAATTTCTCGACAAAAGCAGCACCGCCCAGCAGCAAGAGCAGCGCCGTGCCGCGCGCTACCGCTGGGGCCTGGTGGGCCTGGGCGTGGTGGTGGTGGCGGTGTCGCTGGCGGCGGCCTTCAACGGCTGGTCCTTGCAGCGCCAGGCGCGCTCGGGCGAGCTGGCGGCGCGCGCCATCCTCGATCTGGACAAGGACCCGGCACGCAGCGCCCGCCTGGCCCTGCAGGCACTCGACCAGCATGCCGGCAATGACCGCGCCGAGTACGCGCTGCGCCAGGCCATGGCCACGCTGGAGGTGGCCCAGACCCTGCAGATCGTCAGCTTGGGCGCGCCCATCACCGAGGCCCGCTACACCCCCGACCAGCGCCGCCTGGTGGTGGCCGGCGCCAGCACGGTGTGGCGACTGGATGCCCGCACGCTGGCCCTCCAGACCACGCTGGCCGCGCGCGGCCCGGTGATCAAGGCCTGGGAGCTGAACCAGGCCTTGTTCGTGGTGCATTCGGCCGCCGGTGTGCACCTGCAAGCGGCCGACGGCACGGTCAAGGCCGATCTGTCCTGCCCGGCGGGCGCGATGCCGGCGGCCATCAGCAACTTCCTGCCGGCCAGCGCCGGCGCACCGGCCCAACCCGCCCAACCGGCCCAACCGGCCCAACTGGCGGTAGGTTGCGGCGATGGTGGCCTCAAGCTGTGGACACTGGCGGCCGACGGCCAGGCCAGCGCCGAGACGCTGGCGGCACCCCAGGCTGACGCCGTGGCCGATTTGGTGGCCTACACCGCGCTGGGCTTTTCGGCCGACGGCCGCTGGCTGGCGTCGGGCGATGTCGATGGCCGCATCCTGATCTGGCAGCGCGGCAGCGCCCACAAGCCCTGGATCGGCGCACTGCGGCCCGGCCGCACGCCGCTGCAGCACGATGCGGCGGTGCGCGATGTCAGCTTCAGCCGGCTCGATCCGTCGCTGCTGGCCAGCGCGTCGGACGACCGCAGCAGCCGGCTCTGGTCACTCGACTTCGAGGCCCGCAACCTGGTCATCTCGCCCGACGCCGAGCGCCGGCTGCGCCACGAGCGCAGTGTCAGCGTGGCGCGCTTTGTCGAAGACCAGGCCAGCCCCGACGACCTGGGCCGCCTGATGACGGTCTCAGACAAGCGGGTGCTGTTCTGGTCCGATGACAAAACCCATGACGAACGCCTGCATGACGACTGGGTCAGCGATGCCAGCGTGTCCGACAGCGGCGAGTTGCTGGTGTCGGCCAGCCAGGACGGCACCGCGCGGGTCTGGTCGACGCGCACCACGGTGCCGGTGGCGGTGCTGCGCGGCCACCGCAACGAGGTGACGCACGCGTTGTTCGGCCCCGGCGACCAGCTCGTCACCACCAGCCGCGACCACACGGTGCGGCTGTGGCAACTGCAGGCGCCACGCCTGCTGGCCGCCGGCAAGCCCTGGCAGACCACCGCCGCCCTCGACGCAAAGGGCCGGCAATGGGTGCTGTGCGGCGAGAAGGATGCCAACCGCATCAACTGCCGGCTGCAACCGGCGGCGGCGGTGGGTACGGCGGCTAGCTCGGCAGCGGGCACGGCAGCGGCACCCCCTGCCGCCGCGCCGCCGGGCCCCGGGGTGGCGCTGGGCGAGATCAAACCCGGCGAGACCCTGGCCGGCGCCAGCCTGTCGGCCGACGGCAGCCTGCTGCTGGCCCAGCGCGGCAGCCATGACCTGCGGGCCCAGCACCAGCCGGTGCTGTGGCGCCTGGCCGACCGCAGCCCCGTCAAGCTGGCCTGGCTGGCCCGCTTCAGCCAGGCGGCGTTCAACCCCCAGCGGGCCGAATGGCTGGCCCTGGGCCAGAACGGCAGCCTGGCGCTCTGGCCACAGGCTGCGCTCGGCGCCGCCGAGCCGCCGGCCCCGCTGTGGCAGGCGCCGCCCCAGGCCGGGCGCAGCAGCGCCGTGCCCAGCCCGGACGGCCGCTGGATCGCCGTGGCGCAAGGCGCCGTCATTGAACTCTTTGACCGCCAGGCCGCCGCCGCGGCGCCGCCGCGCCTGCTGGCCGGCCACCTGGGCGATGTGCGGGGGCTGGCCTTCAGCGCCGACAGTCAGGCCCTGGTCAGCGCCAGCGCCGACCGCAGCGCCCGGGTCTGGCGCGTCAATGACACCGCCTCGGCGCCAGCGTCGGTGCTGCTGCGCGGCGGCCACAGTGCGGCCTTGTCCTCAGCCGCCTTCAGCCCCGATGGCGCCTGGGTGGTGACCGCCAGCGCCGACAACAGCGTGCGCGTCTGGGACGCCCGGCTGGGCCTGGAGCGGGCCGCCCTCTACCGCCATGCCGGGGCGGTGAACCAGGCGATCTTCGATGCCAGCGGCGAATGGATCCTCTCGCTCAGCGACGACGGCACCGCCGTGCTGGGCCGCTGCGATGCCTGCCGCATGCCATTGGACAGGCTGCGCCAGCGCGCGCGTGAGGCCGCGCAACTCGCGCCCGACGAGCAGGCCGCGCTGGGTGCCGAGCGCAGCCAGGCGCCGAAGAACTTCTTGCTGCCGCGTTGAGGCCACCGCCATCGGCCACATCCGGGCCGATGCAGCTTGCCTGCACAAGCGAGCAAATGACCCGGCCGGGATGGCCGCCAGGCGCCACTGTGCGCACGGCTAACGTGCAAGCCGTGCCAGCTCCACCGCTTGGGGGATGAATGACGCAGCGCGGCTGCGAAACCTCCCATCACGCCATGGTCATCGGTCAACGATTGCTATAGGGTGGCCTTGTGCTGCTGGTGGAAAGCGTGGTGCGCCCCGGTAGCGCGGGCGAGGTACAGGTCGTCGCGGCCAGCCTGGCCATTCCACAACCCAGGAGGATCCAACATGCGTAGCTCTGGTCGTTTGTTGTTGTTATTCGGGATCACTGCGGCCTTGGTCGCCTGCGGCGGCGGTGGTGGCAGTGGGGATGCTGCAAGCAGCGGTGCCGCCGCAGCGCCGCCGGTCACGGGCGCGGCCACCGCCGTGCTGAGCGCCAGCACCCAGACTGCCGGCGAGGTGGTCGCCGTCGCAAAAGCCGGCGCCAGCTCGGTGGAGAAGATCGACGGCTTCAGCAGCCTTCCGCTGGGGGTCCAGGTGTCGGCGCCCACCGGCGTGATCACCACCGAAACCCATGTGTGCACAAGCGGCGGCAGCTTTGTGTTGAACGCCGACACCGCCAGCACCAGTGCATTGACCACGGGCGACAGCTTGCGCCTGGTGTTTGATCACTGCGCCGAGAACCCGGTGACCTTCAGTGGCACCGTGGCGCTCAAGGTCACGCGCTTTGCCACCGATACCGACTTTGCCTTCAACTTCGACGCCACCAACTTCGTCATCACCAGCAGTGGCTTGGACCGCAGCCCCGTCAGCTTCAGCGGGCAGATCGACTTCAGCAACAACAGCGTGTCCTATGCCTACATCGTGGACGGCAACACGGTGGTTGGCGCACCGGTCTTGTCCAGGAGCGGCAACACCGTCGCAATCAGCAGCGCCACCACCCGCAGCAATCTCGGCACCAGCAGCGGCTTTGTCGAGGTGCGGTTCAGCAATTGGCGTTTTGACCGCAGCACCGGCCGGCCGACTGCCGGCACCGCCACCATCACTGCAGCCAATGGCAACACCGGCACCGTCAAGGTCACGGCCACCGGCTACCAGGTGGTGCTGTTGATCGGTGGCGTGAGCAGCAACTACACGGTCGCGTTCTGAACGCGCTGCGCGTCACGCTGGCGCTGCTGCTGGCCGGCGCCGGGCTGCCCGTCCAGGCCCATGCCGAGTTCTGGGGGGCAGCGGTGCAGGCCCGCTACAGCGCTGTCGAGCGCCTGGACGGCGGGGCCGTGGCCAACCAGGAGCACGGCGATCTGGCCGGTGCCCGCCTGGGCGGCCTGTGGCACACCGCCCGGTCCAGCTGGGGCCTGTCACTGCAGCAACTGCAGGGCAAGGTGGCCTACGCTGGACGCACCCAGCTGGGCCTGCCGATCCGCAGCAGCAGCCAAATCGATCTGCAGGAACTGCTGCTGGAGGCGGGGCACCCGGTGCTGGCAGCCGGCCCGTGGCGGGTGGGCGCGCGCGCAGCGCTGGGCCAGCGGCGCATCCACCGCAGCATCGCCCCCACCCTGCTGTCCACACCGCTGACAGAGACGCTGGCGTGGTGCCATGCGCAACTGGGTCTGCAGGCCGATTGGCAAGCCGGCGGCGGCTGGTTCGCCAACGCCGATCTGCGTCTGGAGCAGGGCCTGGCCGCGCGCCTGGCGGTGGACTTCCATGGCCTGGCCGACCCCGCCTGGGTGCAACCCGGCCATGCAGGCCTGGGGCACAGCCTGGGCCTGGGGGTCGGGCGGGCCTGGCCAAACGGCCTGAGCCTGCAGTTGCAGTACAGCCAGGCCCGCCAACCCTATGGCGCCAGCCCCTGGGTGCCGCAGACGCGCGGCGGCCTGGCGGTGGGGCAACTGCGCTATCCCGGGTCCAGCCAGGGCCTGGATGCGCTGGCCTTCAGCCTGAACTGGCGCTTGCCCTGAGGGCGCTGGCAGCGCTTTGCGCGCCGGGGCGCTGGGCGCTGGGCGGGGTGGCTACGGGGTGGGCTCGATCTCCCCCCACCCCCGCCCCATGAAGCCGAACAGATGCCCGGCCACCTTGCGCATCTGGATCTCCTCCGAGCCCTCGGTGATGCGGTAGCGGCGGTGGTGGCGGTAGATGTGCTCAAAGGGCTTGTGGCGTGAATAGCCCAGGCCGCCGTGCACCTGCATGGCTTGATCCGCCGCCTCGCAGCACAGGCGGTTGGCCCAGTAGTTGCACATCGAGACCTTGTCCGACAGGCGATGCTCGATCTCGGGCTTGGGCATCTGGTCCATCTGCCAGGCGGTCTGGCGGATCAGCAGGCGCAGCATCTCCACTTGGGTGGCCAGTTCCACCAGCGGGAACTGGATGCCCTGGTTGCGCGCCAGGGCCTGGCCGAAGGGCTTGCGCTGGCGCGCATAGGCCACGCTTTCGCGCACGCAGTAGTCGGCCGCGCCCAGGCTGCTGGCGGCTTGCCGGATGCGGTTCTCGTGCACGAAGTGCTGGGCCAGCGCCAGGCCGCCGCCTTCGGGGCCGAACAGCGCGCTCTCGGGCACCCAGACGTCGGTGAAGCTCAGCCGCGGGTGGTCGGTGGGCATGTTGAAGGTCCAGAGGTATTCCTCGATCTTCAGCCCCGGGTGCGGGTTGGGCACCAGCAGCGCGCTGATGCCCTTGGCGGCGCCGGCCGCGCCGCTGCTGCGGGCAAACACCGCGCAATGGCTGGCGGTGTGCATGCCGGTGATCCACATCTTCTCGCCGGTGATGCACCAGCCCGGCACGCCGCCCCGCGCCTCGCGCACCGCCGTGGTCTCCATGTGGGTGGCGTCCGAGCCATGCGCGGCCTCGGTCAGGCCGAAGGCCAGTTTCACCGTGCCGCCCAGCATGCCGGGGATGAACTCGGCCTGCTGCGCCGGCGTGCCGAAGTCTCGGAACATCAGCACAAAGGGGTTGTTGGCGACGATGGAATGCTCGTTCTGCAGGTCGTTGTGCAGGCCCAGGCCCTGGGCCGCCAGATGCTCGCGGATCACCGCCATCCACAAATGGCTGCCGTCCTGGCCGCCGTACTGGCGCGGCAGCGCAAAG